>NZ_LIQQ01000015.1 GCF_001418565.1 Streptomyces graminilatus
CGGCCCGCCTCCCGCGCGAGCGCCAGCGCCCCCGGATGCCCGGCCGCGAGCAGGTCCCGTACGTCCGAACCCGACGCCGCGGGCACCCCGGACTCGGTGAGCCGCCGGGCGACGGCGCCACCGCTCGCGACGGCCGCGAGACAGCCGTACGAGCCGCACCGGCACAGCGCCTCGGCGCCCTGCGGGACGCGGATGTGCCCGATGTCCCCGGCGCCGCCGTCGATGCCCCGGAACACCGAACCGCCGACCACCACACCCGCGCCGATACCCGTCGAGACCTTCACCAGCACGAAGGCCGAGCAGTCGGGGTGTCCGGTGCGCTGTTCGCCGTACGCCATGAGGTTGGCGTCGTTGTCCACCAGCACCGGGACCCTCGCCGCGGCCAGTTCGCCCGTGTGTTCGGCGAAGGCGCGGGCCAGGCGGGCTCTTATGTCGTAGCCGTCCCAGCCGGGCATGATCGGCGGCTGGACGACGCGGCCGGTGTCCATGTCGACCGGGCCCGGTACCGCGAGGCCGATGCCGCACACCTCGGACGGGCGGTGGCCGGCCTTCGTCAGGAGTTCCGCGAACCAGCGGCCCAGCTCGCCGAGGACGACCTCGGGCCCGTCGTCGACCGCCAGCGTGCCCGAGTGTTCCGCGAGGAGTTCACCCGTGAGAGTGAGAACGGCGGCGCGGGCATGGCGCGTGTCGAGGTCGGCGGCGAGGACGACGGCGTGGGCGTCGTCGAACTCCAGAGTGATCGACGGGCGACCGCCGAGCGGTGAGTCGACCGGTCCGGAGGCACCCTCGCGCAGCCAGCCCGCGCGGAACAGCCGGTCCAGACGGTGTCCGACCGTGGCCCGGGACAGGCCCGTCACCTGTTGCAGGGCGCCGCGAGTCGTGGCGCGTCCACTGCGTACCAGTTCGAGCAGTTCGCCGGCGCTCGCCTGAGCCCGACCGCTGACACGGCTACTCATGCGCACCCCCTTGTGTTTCTCAAGCTTGCATTACATATTGAGTTATGCGTGTTAAATAGACGTAACTCTACGGTGGCGCGACCGAACCGGTCGGGCCGAAAGTTTTCGGGGAGCCCCGAGTGGATCGCACTGCCCAGTTGACCTCCCGCGTCTCGACGCACTCGGCCGTATACGAACCGGACGTTACGACACATTCCCCGAACACTCCGCACGCGTCCCTGTACGCCTCTCTGCACGTCAGGGCGGCCGAGGTGCTGGCGGGCAACTGGACCGGCACCTCCACCGTGCCCTCGCGCGGCCTGTATCCGCACCAGTGGTCCTGGGACTCCGCGTTCATCGCGATCGGCCTGCGTCATCTGTCGCCCCTGCGCGCGCAGACGGAGCTGGAGACGCTGCTGTCGGCCCAGTGGGGCGACGGGCGGATCCCGCACATCGTCTTCAACCCCTCCGTCCCGCTCGACGCGTACTTCCCGAGCCCCGACTTCTGGCGCTCCTCGACCGCGGGGCGCGCTGCGGGCGCCCCGCGCACCGTACAGACGTCCGGCATCGTGCAGCCACCGGTGCACGCGCTGGCCGTCTGGCTGGTGCACCAGGCCGACCCGGGCCTGTCCCGCGCGCGCGGCTTCCTCGCCCGCGCCTACCCGCGGCTCGCCGCCTGGCACCGCTATCTGCTGCACCGCCGCGACCTGGGCGGGGGCGGGCTCGCGTCGGTCGTGCACCCCTGGGAACAGGGTATGGACAACAGCCCTTGCTGGGACGCCCCGTTGAGCCGCGTCACCCCGGCCCCGGCGCGCTCCTTCCGCCGCGCCGACCTCGACCACGGCGCCGCCGAGGACCGCCCGACGGACCTGGACTACGGGCGGTACGTACGGCTGGCGACGGACTACCGGGACGGTGGGTACGCGGATGGGGCGGGCGAGTTCGCCGTCGAGGACCCTTCCTTCAACGCGCTGCTGATCGCGTCGGAGCACGCGCTCGCCCGTATCGCAGACGAGTTGGGCGCCACCGGGACGGCCAGGCACGCCCGCGCGGAACGGCTGACGGCGGCCCTGGTGGAACGGCTGTGGGACCCGGCGGAGGGGATGTTCTTCTGCCGGGACGTGCGGGAGGGCGCGCTCGTGCCGGAACGCGGCGTCGCCGGGCTCATCCCGCTCCTCCTTCCCACCCTCCCCCGCGACATCGCCGCCACCCTCGTGCGTACGGCGTGCGGGCCGCACTTCGAACTGGGCGGCGCCGCCCGCCTCGTACCGTCCTACGACCTGCTCGGCGAGGCCTTCGACCCGCACCGCTACTGGCGCGGTCCGGCCTGGTTCAACACGGGGTGGCTGGTGGAGCGCGGGCTGCGGCAGCACGGCGAGCGGGCGCACGCCGACACGCTGCGTACGGCGCTGCTGGAGACCGCCGGCGCCACCGGCTTCGCGGAGTACGTGGACCCGTACAACGGTGAGGCCTGCGGGGCGCTCGGCTTCGGCTGGACCGCCGCGCTCACCCTCGATCTGCTCCACCAACAGCCCTTCGGCGACGGCGACATCACCAAGGCGTTCGACGAGTACGGCGTACGCGGCATGGGTCACACGAGTGACGTGGGCGACGAAATGAATGACGTGAATGAACGTGAATGACGTGAGAGACATGAAGGACAAGGGAGGCGAACGGGCATGACGGACCGGCATCATCTGCTCGTGCACGGCGGGACGTTCGCGGCCGTGGGCGACGGCGGGGACATCACCGGGGTACGCGGGAGCAGCCAGCCCGACGGGTTATTCGTGCGCGACGCACGGCACTTGAGCCGCTGGCAGCTCACCGTCGACGGGGCCGTGCCCGAGACGCTCAGCCCGGTCGCCGACGGGGACACCGCGCGCTGTGTGCTCGTACCGCGCGGGGGCCGCCAGGAGCCGCCCGCCTGCACGCTCTTCCGTGAACAGGCCGTCGCGGACGGCGGGTTCGTCGAGGCGCTGCGGCTGACCAGCAACTGTTCGGTGCCGGTGACGGTCCGGATCGCGGTCACCGCCGACGCCGACTTCGCGGACCAGTTCGAACTGCGCTCCGACCACCGTACGTACGTCAAGTCCGGCGCCGTCCGAAAGCGCGAAGTCCTGGACGACGGCGTCGAGTTCAGCTATCGGCGCGGTGAGTGGCTGTCCTGTACGACGGTCACCGCCGAGCCCGCCCCCGACAACGTCGAGGAGACCGGTACCGGCGCCCGGCGTCTCGTCTGGGCCCTGGACCTGGAACCGCACGGTTCGGCGGAACTGACGCTGCGTGTCACGGCCCGCCCGCACGGCGCGGCCAAGGAACCCCTGGTTCCCGTCTCCCCCGCCGCCGCCAATGAGCAACTCCAGGCGCTGGAAGGGGAGTTCTTCGAGGGCCTCGCCTTCCCGACCTGCTGGCCTGAACTGGCGGCGGCCTGCGCACGCGGCCTCTCCGACCTGGCCTCGCTACAGATCCCCGCGACGGGTCCCGACGGCGAGGAACTGCGTGTCCCCGCCGCGGGTGCCCCCTGGTTCCTCACCCTCCTCGGCCGCGACGCGCTCCTCACCTCCCTCTTCGCACTCCCGTACCGCCCTCAGCTCGCCGCCGCCACCCTCCCGGCGCTCGCCGCGACCCAGGCGACCGAGGTCGGCCCCGCTTCCGTGGCCCAGCCGGGCAAGATCGTGCACGAGGTACGGCACGGCGAGCTGGCCCACTTCGGCCAGGTGCCGTACGGCCGTTACTACGGCTCGGTCGACGCGACCCCGCTGTTCCTGGTGCTCCTCGGGGCGTACGTCGAGCAGACCGGCGACACGGCCCTGGCCCGCCGTCTGGAGGCCAACGCCCGTGCGGCGATCGGCTGGATGCTGGACCACGGCGGTCTGACGTCCCGTGGCTATCTGGTCTACCGGGCCGACCAGGGCGGCCTCGCCAACCAGAACTGGAAGGACTCCCCCGGCGCCATCTGCTCGGCCGACGGCACCCGCGCGACCGGCCCGGTGATGGCGGCGGGGGCCCAGGGGTACGCGTACGACGCGCTGCGCCGTACGGCGTGGGTCGCGCGCACGGCGTGGGAGGACGAGACGTACGCCGCCCTTCTCGAACAGGCGGCGGCCGACCTCCGGGACCGTTTCCAGCGGGACTTCTGGATGCCGGAGCACGCCTTCCCGGCCCTCGCGCTCGACGGCGAGGGCAACCAGCTCGACGCGCTGGCCTCGGACGCGGGCCATCTGCTCTGGTCGGGCCTGCTGGACAAGGAGTTCGGCGAGAAGGTGGGCCGACGCCTGCTGGAGCCGGACTTCTTCTCCGGCTGGGGCGTACGGACGCTGGCGTCGGGCCAGTCCGCCTACCATCCCCTCTCGTACCACCGGGGCTCGGTCTGGCCGCACGACAACGCCCTGATCACGCTGGGCCTCGCCCGCTACGGCCTGCACGACGAGGCCCGTACGGTCGCCCACGCCCTCGTCGACGCGGCGACCGCCACCGGCCACCGCCTCCCCGAGGTCCTCGCCGGTTACGGCCGCGACACCCACGGCGAACCGGTGCCCTACCCGCACGCGTGCGTACGGGAGTCCCGGTCGGCGGCGGCCCCATTGGCGCTGCTCACGGCGGTCGGGGGCGCCTGAGGGACGTACGGCGGGGTGTGTGGCGTGGCGAGTGACAGGTCGGCTTGGTGAGGCGTTTGCCGGGTATTTGCCGGGTGCTTGGGCGCGGAGGCTGAACGGAGGCCGAGGGCCCGCCGTACGGGATGATGGCGGACCTCGGCTCCCGCGCCGGGTCCGCCGTTCCCTGCACGGCTTCACACGGAAGGACCTCCGGGGTGCCTCTGTTCACTCGCGACAACCCATCGACGGACCCCACCCCCGAGGACCCTTCGACGGAGTCCTCGTCGCCCGAGGCACCGGCTCCGAACACGACCCCGGCCCCGGCCCCGGCCCCGGCGGCAGCTACGGCTACGGCTGACAAGTCGGCCGAGGAGCCGACGGCCGACGCCGAACCGGCCGCAGAGCCCGGGAGCGAACCGGCGAAGGCAGAGGCGAAGGAAGAGACGAAGCCGAAGACAGAGACGAAGCCGAAGGCAGAGGCGGAGAAGCCCGAACCGGCAACCGAGCCCCCGGCCACACCGACCACGAAGCCCGCCAAGCCAACCACCAAGCCGACGGACGGACCGGTCGCCGAACCGGCAGCGGACACCGAAGCCCCCACCAAGCCAACCGGCACCGTGCCCAACCACCCCACCGAGGCCACCGAGGCCAAAGACGCGACTCCCGATCCCGAAGATGCGGCCCTCGAAACCGAAGACGCAGCCCCCGGGACCGAGGACACAGCCCCCGAAGCCCAGAACTCGCCCCCCAAGCCCGGCTGGCGCACCCGTCGCCCCGTGGCCGCCCGTAATCTCGGCTGGGCGGCGACCGCCCTCTCCGTACTCCTCGTGCTCGTCGCGCTACAGATGCCGAACACCATCGGCAACCTCCGCATCACGGAGTTTCTCCGGCTCCCGGCGGAGGCGATCGTCGCCTCCGTCGTACTGCTCGCGATGCCGCGCCGGCCGCGCGTGATCACGGCCGCGTCTCTCGGCGCCTTCCTCGGCGCGGTCACCGTCGTGAACCTGCTGGACATGGGGTTCGTCGAGTTCCTGGGCCGGCACTTCAACGTGCTGCTCGACTGGGAGCTGCTGGTCGACGCGCAGTCGTACGTCACCGACTCCATCGGCACGGCGGGCTCGGTCGCGGCCACGATCGGCGTGCTCGTGCTCGTGGTGCTCCTGCTGGTCGGCACGGCCTTCGCGGTGGTACGGCTCAGCGATCAGCTGGCCCGCCACAGCGTCGTAGCCACCAAGGCCACGCTCATCGCCGGGACCGTCTGGATCACCTGCATGTCCCTCGGCCTGACCATCGGCGGCGTGCCGATCGCGTCGGACCACACCGCCGGGGTCGTCAAGGTGCACGCGCGGCGGGTGAGCGACACGCTGCACGACGAGGCGGAGTTCAAGAAGCTGGCGAAGAACGACCCGTTCGCCAAGACGCCCGGTGACCAGTTGGTGCCGGACCTGCGCGGCAAGGACGTCATCTTCACGTTCATCGAGAGCTACGGCCGCAGCGCGGTCGAGGACCCGATCATGTCCCCCGGCGTCGACCGGACCCTCGCCGACCAGACCCAGGCCCTGAAGAACGCCGGGTTCGCCGCGAAGAGCGGCTGGCTGACCTCGGCGACCTACGGCGGCAGCAGTTGGCTCGGCCACTCCACGCTTCTGTCGGGCCTGTGGATCAACAGCCAGCAGCGCTACCGCACCCTCGTCAACAGCAACCGTCTCACCATCCCCGAGGTGTTCCGTCGCACCGGCGACTACCGGGTGGTCGGGGTGATGCCCGGCGTGCAGAAGAGCTGGCCGGAGGGGAAGTTCTACGGCCTGGAGAAGAACTACGCGGCGAAGGATCTCGGCTACAAGGGACCGAAGTTCAGCTGGTCGACCATGCCGGACCAGTACACGCTGGAGGCCTACCAGCGCCTGGAGCACGGCAGGAAGCAGGCCAAGCCGCTGATGTCGGAGATCATCCTGACGTCCAGCCACCAGCCCTGGGCGCCCATCCCCAAGACGGTCCCGCAGGACCAGCTCGGCGACGGCTCGGTGTTCGACGCGATCCAGAAGGCCGGCAAGGACCCGAAGGACGTCCTCTACAACGGCCCCGAGGCGAAGGCGGAGTACGGCAAGTCGATCCAGTACTCGGTCACCAGCCTCACCGACTGGCTCATCCGGTACGGCACCGACAAGACCGTCCTCGTCTTCCTCGGCGACCACCAGCCCATGTCCCGGGTCAGCGGCGACCACGCCAGCCGTGATGTGCCGGTGGCGATCGTGGCCAAGGACCCGAAGATCCTGGACAAGGTCTCCGACTGGAACTGGACGGACGGCCTGCGCCCCGCCCACAAGGCCCCGGTCTGGAAGATGAGCGCCTTCCGCGACAAGTTCCTCACGGCCTACGGCTCAACCCCCCACCCGTAAACGGGCCTTGGATACCCCTGAGGGGGCCGGCGCAGTGGGGCAAAGCCGCCTGCGCCGGCCCCCTCAGGGGCGCGGGGAACTGCGCGACCAGCCACAGCGGACCCGCAGCCGACAGACGGCCAGAGCCTTACCCTCCGGACGTGTCCAACTCCGCATCCTCACTGACACCCGCGCAGTCGTACGGATCCTTCAGCCACCCGTCCGGCAACACGACCCGGTTGTTCCCGGACGTACGCCCACGGGGCCCGTCCGCCCCCACGGGCCAGGCCTGATCGAGATCCAACTCATCGAGCCCGGCCCGGAGTTCGGCCAGCGAAGACGTGATGGCGAGCCGCTTGCGCATCTCGCTGCCGACCGCGAACCCCTTCAGATACCAGGCGACGTGCTTGCGGAAGTCGATGACCCCGCGCGGCTCGTCCCCGATCCACTCACCGAGCAGCGTGGCGTGCCGCACCATGACATCGGCGACCTCACGCAGGGACGGACGCGCGATGGCCTCCGTACGGCCCTCGAACGCGGCCACCAGGTCCGCGAACAGCCACGGCCGCCCGAGGCACCCGCGCCCGACCACCACGCCGTCGCACCCGGTCTCCCGGACCATCCGCAGCGCGTCCTCGGCCGACCAGATGTCACCGTTGCCGAGTACGGGGATCTCCGGCACGTGCTCCTTCAGGCGGGCGATCGCGTCCCAGTCCGCCGTGCCGCCGTAGTGCTGGGCGGCGGTGCGGCCGTGCAGCGCGATGGCCGTGACACCCTCCTCCACGGCGATGCGGCCGGCGTCGAGGTAGGTGATGTGGTCGTCGTCGATGCCCTTGCGCATCTTCATGGTGACGGGGATGTCCCCGGCGCCGGACACCGCCTCGCGCAGGATCGCGCGCAGCAGGTTCCGCTTGTACGGGAGGGCCGAGCCGCCGCCCTTCCTCGTCACCTTCGGGACGGGGCAGCCGAAGTTGAGGTCGATGTGGTCGGCGCGGTCCTCCTCCGCGATCATGCGGACGGCCTTGCCGACGGTCGCCGGGTCGACGCCGTACAACTGGATCGAGCGCGGCTTCTCGGTCGCGTCGAAGTGGATCAGCTGCATGGTCTTCTCATTGCGCTCGACCAGCGCCCGGGTGGTGATCATCTCGCTGACGAACAGGCCCTTGCCGCCGCTGAACTCCCTGCACAGGGTGCGGAAGGGCGCGTTCGTGATCCCGGCCATGGGGGCGAGGACGACGGGCGGCCGCACAGCGTGCGGACCGATCCGGAGGAGGCTCGCGGGGGCGGTCTCGGGCGAGGTCGCGGACGGGGGCACAGTCGGGATCCCAGGCGGGGTCGCGGACGAGGTGACGGGCGTGGACATTGCGCCATTCTCTCGCACTCTCGCACCGAACGGAGTACAGCCAAAGTCGTTAGTTAGCCGTACTATGGACCGCATGTCCGAGCTGAGTCCCCGCCGCCGCATGCTGGTGCTCGCGATCTGCTGCATGAGCCTGCTGATCGTGAGCCTCGACGTCACCGTGCTCAATGTGGCACTGCCCTCCATGCAGAGGGACCTGGGCGCGAGCGTGGCCGGGATGCAGTGGGCGCTCGACGCGTACACGCTGGTGCTGGCCTCGCTGCTGATGCTGGCGGGCTCGACCGCCGACCGGATCGGCCGTCGCCGGGTCTTCAAGGCCGGGCTGGCGCTGTTCACGCTCGGCTCGGTGCTCTGCTCGCTCGCCCCGAGTCTCGACTGGCTCATCGCGTTCCGCATGATCCAGGCGATCGGCGGCTCGATGCTCAACCCGGTCGCCATGTCGATCATCACGAACACCTTCACCGACCCGCGCGAGCGCGCTCGGGCGATCGGGGCGTGGGGCGCGGTGGTCGGCATATCCATGGCCGCCGGCCCGATCGTCGGCGGCCTGCTGGTGGACTCCGTCGGCTGGCGCTCGATCTTCTGGATCAACCTGCCGGTGGGCCTCGCCGCGCTCCTGCTGACCTGGCGGTACGTGCCCGAGTCCCGGGCACCGAAGGCCCGCCGCCCGGACCCGGTCGGCCAGCTCCTGGTCATCGCGCTGCTCGGCTCGCTGACGTACGCGATCATCGAGGCGCCGAGTTCGCCGGTCTCGCAGACGCTCACCTTCGGCGCGGTCGTCCTGGCCGCGCTGCTCGGCCTGCTGTACTACGAGCCCCGGCGCACGGAACCCCTCATCGACCTGCGGTTCTTCCGGTCGGCGCCGTTCAGCGGGGCGACGGTGATAGCGGTCAGCGCGTTCGCGGCGCTGAGCGGGTTCCTGTTCCTGTCGACGCTGTACCTGCAGAACGTACGCGGGCTGTCCGCGCTGAACGCCGGTCTGTGGATGCTGCCGATGGCGGTGATGTGCTTCGTGTGCGCGCCGATATCGGGGCGGCTGGTCGGCAGCCGGGGGCCTCGGTTCTCGCTGCTGATGGCCGGGGTCGCGATGACGGCGAGCGGGGTCCTGTTCGCCGCCTTCGACGCGGAGTCGTCGAACGTGACGCTGGTCATCGGGTACTTCGTGTTCGGCCTCGGCTTCGGCTTCGTCAACGCGCCGATCACCAACACGGCCGTCTCGGGCATGCCCCGCGCCCAGGCCGGGGTGGCCGCCGCGGTCGCCTCCACCAGCCGCCAGACGGGCGGCACGCTGGGGGTCGCGGTGATCGGCGCGGTACTGGCGTCGGGCATCGGCTCGGGCCAGTACAGGGAGGTGTTCGCCGCCGCGGCGCGCCCCGGCTGGTGGATCATCGCGGGCTGCGGTCTGGCGGTACTGGTCCTGGGCGCCGTCACAACGGGCGGCTGGGCCCGGCGTACGGCGGAGCGGGCGGCCGGACGGCTGGAGGACGAGGGAGGCGGAGAGAGCCGTACGGGGTCTCCCGCCGTGCGGAACGGGGCGCGGGCGCCAGAACGCCAAGTGGCCCCGGAGTAGTCGTAGAACTCCGGGGCCACCCTTCAGCCCGTGAGCGGTCGCAGGACTCGGGGCCACCCCTCAGCCCGTGAGCAGTCGCAGCACTCGGGGCCACCCCTCAGCCCGTGAGCGGTCACAGCACCCGGGGCCACCCCTCAGCCCGTGAGCGGTCACAGCACCCGGGGCCACCCCTCAGCCCGTGAGCGGTCACAGCACCCGGGGCCACCCCTCAGCCCGTGAGCGGTCACAGCACCCGGGGCCGCCCCTCAGCCCGTGAGCGGTCGCAGGACTCGGGGCCACCCCTCAGCCCGTGAGCGGTCGCAGGACCCGGGGCCGCCCCTCAGCCCGTCCGGCGATTGAGGACGAGGCCGTTCAGGCCGAAGCGGGGGCCTGGGGGCGGCAGCCCCCAGACCTACAGCGGATCGGCAGGCTCAGCAGCCGACGAGACGCTGCGCGAGGTACCCCTCGATCTGGTCCAGCGACACGCGCTCCTGCTTCATCGTGTCCCGCTCGCGAACCGTGACCGCGTTGTCGTCGAGCGTGTCGAAGTCGACCGTGACGCAGAACGGCGTACCGATCTCGTCCTGGCGCCGGTAGCGGCGGCCGATGGCGCCCGCGTCGTCGAACTCGATGTTCCAGTTCTGGCGCAGGGCGGTGGCCAGACCCTTCGCCTTCGGGGACAGCTCGGGGTTGCGGGACAGCGGGAGCACCGCGACCTTGACCGGCGCGAGGCGCGGGTCGAGACGGAGCACCGTGCGCTTCTCCATCTTGCCCTTGGCGTTGGGCGCCTCGTCCTCGACGTACGCGTCGAGGAGGAACGCCAGCATCGAACGGCCGACACCGGCGGCGGGCTCGATGACGTACGGGGTGTAGCGCTCGCCGGCCTCCTGGTCGAAGTAGGCAAGGTCCTGGCCCGACGCCTTGGAGTGGGCCTTGAGGTCGTAGTCGGTGCGGTTGGCGACGCCCTCCAGCTCACCCCACTCGTTGCCGCCGAACTGGAAGCGGTACTCGATGTCGGCGGTGCGCTTGGAATAGTGGGAGAGCTTCTCGGCCGGGTGCTCGAACCACCGCATGTTCTCCTCGCGCATGCCCAGGCCCGTGTACCAGTTCCAGCGCTCCTGCATCCAGTACTCCTGCCACTTCTCGTCCTCGCCCGGCTTGACGAAGAACTCCATCTCCATCTGCTCGAACTCGCGGGTGCGGAAGATGAAGTTGCCGGGCGTGATCTCGTTGCGGAAGGACTTGCCCATCTGGGCGATGCCGAACGGCGGCTTCTTGCGCGAAGCGGTCTGCACCAGCGCGAAGTTGGTGAAGATGCCCTGGGCGGTCTCGGGGCGCAGATAGGCGACCGCACCGGAGTCCTGGGTCGGGCCGAGGTGCGTCGACAACAGGCCCGAGAACTCCTTGGGCTCGGTGAACTGGCCCTTGTTGCCGCAGTTGGGGCAGTTGATGTCCGCGAGGCCGTTCTCCGGGAGACGGTGGTGCTTCGCCTCGTAGGCCTCCTCCAGGTGGTCGGCGCGGTAGCGCTTGTGACAGGAGGTGCACTCGGTGAGCGGGTCGGAGAAGGTGGCGACGTGGCCGGAGGCCACCCAGACCTCGGAGGCCAGGATGACGGACGAGTCGATACCGACGACGTCCTCGCGCGACGTCACCATGTAGCGCCACCACTGGCGCTTGAGGTTCTCCTTGAGCTCGACACCCAGCGGTCCGTAGTCCCAGGCGGCACGCTGACCACCGTAGATCTCACTGCACGGGAATACGAAGCCACGGCGCTTGCTCAGGCTGACGATGGTGTCGATCTTGTCGGCGGCCACGGTGCTCTCTTCATTACGACGATTACGACGACGGGCGATGAAGCGGACACGTCGGACGGGCGGACGCGGACGCGCTTCAGAGCGAATGACTCAGGTTACCGGCGGGGCCCGCCCCCCAATCAAATCGGTTCCAGCGGCGGACCGTGAAGGCGCCCGGCCCCCTTCCCCCATCACCCGCTTGTTGACAATCGTTTCCAGAATCATTGAAAATGACAGTCATGAACGTACGACGAGTCATATCGGGCATCTCGATCGCGGCGGCCACCGCGCTCGGCCTCGGTGCCCTGTCCGCCTGTTCCTCGGATTCGAGCGCCGCCGACGGGAACAGCAGCGGGAGGCTCGACGTCGTGGCGTCGTTCTATCCGATGCGGTACCTCGCCGAGCAGATAGGCGGCGACCGGGTCTCCGTCTCCACTCTGACCGAGCCCGGCCAGGAGCCGCACGACCTGGAACTCAGCGTCAAGCAGACCATTGACCTGCAGAAAGCCGACGCGATCCTGTATCTCAAGGGCCTCCAGCCCGCCGTGGACGACGCGGTGTCGCAGTCCGAGGCGAGGACGAAGATCGACGCGGCGGCCCTCACCACCCTGGAGAAGCACGGCACCACCGCGCACAGCCACGAGGGCGAAGGCGAAGGCGAGGAAGCGCACTCCGGGGAGTCCGGGGAGAGTGGGGAGTCCGGCCTCGACCCGCACGTCTGGCTCGACCCGGTGAAGTACGGCGAGATCGCCCGTGGGGTGTCCGCCGCCTTCCAAAAGGCCGACCCGGCCCACGCGGCGGAATACGAGAAGAACACGGCGGCGTTGACCGCGAAGCTGACCTCGCTCAGCACCTCGTTCGAGGACGGTCTGAAGAACACGGCGACGAAGGTGTTCTTCACCAACCACGCGGCCTTCGGCTACCTCGCCGAGCGCTACGGCCTCACCCAGGAGGCCATCGCGGGGGTGGACCCGGAGAGCGAGCCGAGCCCGGCACGGATGAAGGAACTCCAGCGGGAGGCCAGGGCGGACGGAGTGACGACCGTCTTCTACGAGACCCTCGTCTCCGACAAGACCGCGAAGACCCTCGCCGAGGACGCGAACCTCCGGACGGACGTCCTCGACCCGCTGGAGGGCATCACCGAGAAGTCCCGTGGCACGGACTACATCGCGGTCATGGAGTCCAACCTCAAGGCACTGCGGACGGCTCTGGGCGCCAAGTGAGCGGTGAATCAATGATCGTTACGGAGGACGCAGACATGGGTGATCCCGTCATTGACGATGGCGATCCCGTCATCTCGCTGCGCGGAGTACGCGCCGAGCTGGGCGCGCGGCCGGTCCTGCGGGGCATCGACCTCACCGTGAACCGCGGTGAGGTCGTCGCGCTGCTCGGCGCCAACGGCTCGGGCAAGTCGACCGCGATCCGTACGGTCATCGGCCAGGTCCTGGTCAGCGCGGGCGAGATCGAGCTGTTCGGCGTCCCCCGCCGCCGCTTCACGGACTGGCGACGCGTGGGCTACGTACCGCAGCGGACGACCGCGGCCGGTGGCGTACCGGCGACGATCACGGAGATCGTCGCGTCCGGCCGACTGTCCCGCGCCCGATTCGGTGTGCTGCGCAAGGCCGACCACGAGGCCGTACGGCGGGCCATCGGCCTCGTGGGGCTCGCGGACCGCGCGAAGGACTCGGTGAACGCGCTGTCGGGCGGCCAGCACCAGCGCGTACTGATCGCCCGCGCCCTCGCCTGCGAACCCGAGCTGCTGATCATGGACGAGCCGATGGCGGGCGTCGACCTGGCGAGCCAGGAGGTGCTGGCGCGGACGCTCAGGGAGCAGGTCGCGGCCGGTACGACCGTACTGCTCGTGCTGCATGAACTGGGACCGCTGGAGCCGCTGATCGACCGGGCGGTGGTGCTCCGCGACGGCTGCGTGACGCACGACGGGCCGCCCCCGCAGGCCGTCGGACAGCACGCGCTGCCCGGCCACGACCACGTACACCCGCACGCGGCTCACGACGCCGAACCGATCCGGACGGGACTGCTGAGCTGATGGACTTCCTCGACTACGCCTTCATGCAGCGGGCCCTGCTGGCCGCCGTGCTCGTCGGCATCACGGCCCCCGCGATCGGCATCTACCTGGTCCAGCGCAGGCAGGCGCTGCTGGGGGACGGTATCGGCCATGTCGCGATGACAGGCGTGGGCCTCGGCTTCCTGCTGAACGCCTCGCCGGTGTGGATGGCGACGGGCGTCGCCGTCGTGGGCGCGGTGCTGATGGAGCTCATCCGCTGGTACGGGAAGACACGCGGTGACATCGCGCTCGCGATGCTGTTCTACGGCGGTATGGCCGGCGGTGTGCTGTTCACCAACCTCGCGCCGACCGGCTCGAACGCCAACCTGACCTCGTACCTCTTCGGGTCGATCACGACGGTCAGCGAATCCGACGTGACGACGATCTGCGTGCTCGCGGCCCTCGTGGTGCTGGTCACCGTCGGTCTGCGCCGGCAGCTCTTCGCGGTCAGCCAGGACGAGGAGTTCGCCCGGGTGACGGGCCTGCCGGTCCGGGCCCTCAATCTGCTCACCGCGGTCACGGCGGCCGTCACGGTGACGGTCGCGATGCGGGTCGTGGGACTGCTGCTGGTCAGCGCCCTGATGGTGGTCCCGGTCGCCGCCGCCCAGCAGCTCAGCCGGAGCTTCGCGGCCACGTTCGCCATCGCGGTGGCGATCGGCGTGTCCGTGACGATCGGCGGGACGGTGACCTCGTACTACCAGAACGTGCCGCCCAGTGCGACGATCGTTCTGTTGACCATCGGCGCGTTCATCGCGCTGACCGCGCTGGCCACTCCGCTGGCCCGCCGCCGGGCCCGAGCGGCGGCGGCCACGCAGACGGCCGGGGACCCCGCGGAGTGTGTGATTCCGGCCAGCAGGGAAGGCGCCGGCAAGGCGGGCGTCTGACCGCGCGCCGTCCGGGCTGGCACAATGGCCCGGCAAAGCGCAGACGTGAGGAGAACAACGGTGACGACGGCCGGCCCGCCCGTTAAGGGACGATCCACCCGCCAGCGTGCCGCTGTGGCGGCGGCGCTGGATGAGGTCGACGAGTTCCGCAGCGCCCAGGAACTCCACGACATGCTCAAGCACAAGGGCGATTCGGTGGGACTCACGACCGTCTACCGCACGTTGCAGTCCCTGGCGGACGCGGGTGAGGTGGATGTCCTGCGGACGTCGGACGGGGAGTCGGTCTACCGGCGCTGCTCGACCGGCGACCATCATCATCACCTCGTCTGCCGTGTGTGCGGCAAGGCGGTGGAGGTGGAGGGGCCCGCCGTGGAGAAGTGGGCGGAGGCCATTGCCTCTGAGCACGGGTTTGTGAATGTTGCCCACACGGTGGAGATCTTCGGGACCTGTGCGGAGTGCTCTGCGGTTGGGCAGGGGTAGGTAGGTCCGGTGCGTTGTCGGCTGCGGGTTGACTGTGGCCGGTCGCGCAGTTCCCCGCGCCCCTGAAAGGGGGCTGCGCCCCTTTCAGGGGCGCGTCAGGGGCGCGTCAGGGAAGCAGGACCAGCAGGTGAGCGGCGCCTCCTTGGGGGCGCCGTTTCGGTGATCCTCGCGACTCCGCTGCTGCTGCCCCGTAGCGGGGACTGAGGGCCGGGGAGGGGGGCTTGCGAGTGCACCGGGGGACCGGGGGACCCTGCGCTCGTACAGGGATAACCCTCGACCTCCTGTTTTTTACTGACAAGTAGTCGTCCGGGATGCCACTCTTCCGGCAGCCACCCCCCACGGGTGCGACAGCGGCACCCGGCGCCCACCTCGGCGCCGGGTGCCGCTCGGGTACCGCGTTCAGGCCCCCGTGCCGCCCGTCATGTCCCGCTGCATTTCCAGCAGTTGCTCATTCGGGACCGCGCCGCCGAACCGCCGGTCACGGGAGGCGAATTCGACGCAGGCGCGCCACAGGTCGCGGCGGTCGAAGTCGGGCCAGAGCACGTCCTGGAAGACCATCTCGGCATAACTCGACTGCCAGATCAAGTAGTTGGACGTGCGCTGTTCACCGCTGGGGCGGAGGAAAAGGTCGACGTCCGGCATGTCCGGGTAGTAGAGGTACTTCTGGATGGTCTTCTCGGAGACCTTCTCGGGATCGAGCTTGCCGAGAGCGACATCCCGGGCCATCGCCTTTGCTGCGTCGGCGAGTTCGGCCCGGCCGCCGTAATTGACGCAGAAGTAGAGCGTCATGGCGTCGTTGTTCTTGGTCTGCTCCTGGGCGATCTGGAGTTCCTGTACGACGGACTTCCACATCTTGGGCATACGCCCGACCCACCGAATCCGGATTCCGAGTTCGTTCATCTCGTCGCGTCGGCGCCGGATGACGTCACGGTTGAAGTTCATGAGGAAGCGGACCTCTTCCGGTGACCGCTTCCAGTTCTCGGTGGAGAAGGCGTAGAGGGAGAGATTCTTGACGCCGAGTTCCAGGCATCCCTTGAGAACGTCGAGGACGACGCCCTCACCGACCTTGTGGCCCTCCGTACGCGGCAGCCCGCGCTCCTTGGCCCACCGCCCGTTGCCGTCCATGACGCACGCCACATGGTTGGGTACCAGCTCGCCGGGGAGCTTCGGCGCGGTGGCGCCGGAGGGGTGCGGTTCCGGCGTCTTGTACTCGCGGCGCTGGCGCCCCAGGATTCCGCGTACGGCCATGCGCTTCTCGTCTCCCTCTACTGACTTGCTTGCTGTGCTTGGTGTGCTTTTGAGGTGTTACTGCTTCTCTACGTAGCGCAGGGAGCGCAGTCCGCGCTCCAGGTGCCAGTGCAGGTAGGCGGAGACCAGTCCGCTGCCCTCCCTGACGTGACGCGGCTCGCACGCGTCCGCGGTCGCCCAGTCGCCGGTCAGCAGCGCGCTGAGCAGTTCGAGGGCCTGGGGAGAGGGTACGACGCTGCCGGCCACCCGGCAGTCGGCGCAGACGGAGCCTCCGGCGGCCACCGAGAAGAACCGGTTCGGGCCCGCCATGCCGCAGCGCGCGCAGTCGCTGAAGGTGGGCGCGTATCCGTTGACGGCGAGGGAGCGCAGGAGGAACGCGTCGAGGATGAGGTGGGGCTCGTGCTCGGCGCGGGCGAGGGTGCGCAGGGCGCCGACGAGCAGCAGGTACTGCTGGACGGCGGGCTCGCCCTCGTGGTCGGTGAACCGTTCCGCCGTCTCCAGCATGGCCGTCCCGGCGGTGTACCGGGCGTAGTCGGTGACGATCCCGCCGCCGTACGGAGCGATGGTCTCGCTCTGCGTGCACAGGGGCAGCCCGCGCCCGACCAGATCACTCCCCCGCGAGAAGAACTGCACGTCGACATGGGAGAACGGTTCGAGCCGGGCCCCGAACTTGGACTTGGTCCGCCGCACTCCCCGGGCCACCGCCCGTACCCGCCCGTGACCGCGCGTGAGCAGCGTGATGATCCGGTCGGCCTCACCCAGCTTCTGGGTGCGCAGCACGACACCGTCGTCACGGAACAGGCTCATGGGGTCATTGTCGCGCACGGAACGGCGGCCCCGGACGGGCCTGTACCTCTTGACGGTGAACGCTGCGGATTCGCCTGGCGGCGGTCGGACTATCGGTGAGGCTCGGAGAATGAGCGACGGACGTACGCCCCCTGGAAGCGCCGCAAAGATCAAGGCCGGCCTGGCCGCAGCGGAGGAGGCCATGGCCCACCTCCCTCCGCCGACGCCGAAGCAACAGGCGTGGGTGGATGACGTCATGGAGCGCATCGCCCTGCCCGGCCCCACCACTGCCGACCAGTCACCTGGTGAGGCCGAGGCCATCGCTGCCGCTGCCGTTCGCATGCGCCGCATCGCCCGAACTGCGTGAGCGGCAAGACCTGACACCGGCGGACGTCGCCCGGGCCATGGGTGTCACCGAGGCCCATGTCTCCCGAATCGAGGGCGGCGAACTGGAGCGCGGCGAACTGGACACGCTCGCCGCCTACGTGCGCGCCCTCGGCGGACGGCTGAAGATCGTGGCCGAGTTCGGGGACGAGCAGTACGTCCTGGGGTGACCGGCCTCAGGGAACCTCGCCGCGGCTGCGGGCGTTCGCGTACGCCGTGGCCGCGCTGAGGCGTTCCGCCGGGGTGGCGGGGCGGAGGGCGTCCGGGGCCGCGTCCCACTCCCTGCCGCCGCCGTACGATCTGAGCTGGGAGTAGAGCCCCTCGTGCCCCATGACGATGCCC
Source organism: Streptomyces graminilatus (assembly GCF_001418565.1). Taxonomy (GTDB): domain Bacteria; phylum Actinomycetota; class Actinomycetes; order Streptomycetales; family Streptomycetaceae; genus Streptomyces; species Streptomyces graminilatus. The sequence continues at coordinate 17,801 of NZ_LIQQ01000015.1, forward strand.
ACCTTCCCGGTTCGCGTGTCCAAGACGTACGTGCCGATGTCCGGCCGCCCCGCCCTTCCCGGCCTTTCCGACCTCGCCGGCCTTACGTCGTTCATCGCAGCGCCGCCACGATCCGGGCCGCCGTCTCCACATTGACCCGCCCCAATTCGATGAGCGGACAGGGCGCCTCCCGGGCCACACTTACCGCGTCCAATCCGAGCGACGGCAGCGTAATCCCGGCGTTCTTCAACGCCTTCCGCAATTCCTTCACAATTTCCTCCGCTTCTTCGACGCAGCCCGCCGCGTGTGCCGTCTGTCGTGCAGTCACCGTGCTCCCCTGACTAATCGAGTTTCACTCTTCGCACTTCTACGATGACGCGCCGTGTCTACACTCGGAAGGCTCTGGGCGCAGCAACGGTGGTGCAGTCGAAGGAGGTTCGGTTAGACCATGGCCAATGGTTCACAGCGACAGGCGGCTTGGGAGTTCTTCGGGACGGAGTTGAAGCGGCGACGGGAGGAGGCCGGCCTGACCCAGGTGGAGTTGGGGGCGCTCGTCTTCATCTCCGGGGGCTACATCGGCCAGTTCGAGCAGGCCATTCGGAAGCCGCAGTTGGACGTGGCGATCAGGATTGACGTCGTCCTGCAAACCGCCGGTTTTTTCGAGCGCACGTGGCGCAAGCTCATCGACGACAAGCGGTACGCGGAATACTTCGTGGAGGTGGTGGAGCTTGAGCGGACGGCGACGAAGATCTGTGAGTTCGCGCCCAGCGTCATCCCCGGCCTGCTGCAGACGGCCGCGTACGCGCAGGCGGTCACGCTCGCGGCCAACCCGTTCGTCACGGACGAATACGTGGCCGAAAAGGTCGGCGCCCGACTGGAACGGGCGCGCATCCTCGACGACGCTACAAGGCCCGAGTATTGGGCGATCCTGCACGAGAACACCCTGCGCACACCCGTTGGCGGACCGGCGGCCATGGCTGAGCAACTGGACCACATCGCGGCACTCATGAGGGAGCGAACGGTGCTGGTACAGGTACTGCCGTACTCGGCTGGGGCATACGCCGTCATGACCGGCGACCTGCGGTTGATGGAGTTCGAGGACGCGCCGCCAACCCTCTATACAGAGACCTCGTTTTCGGGCGACCTACTCGACGACCCGGCGGTGGTGAAGCGGGCACAGCGCGCATACGATCTGCTCAGGGGCGCCGCACTGTCGCCGGAGGCATCCCTCGCCCTGATCGAATCGGCGGCTGAGGACTACAGACGATGCGCGACCATGACCTGAGCAACGCCCGCTGGCGCAAGAGCAGTTACAGCAACGGCGAAGGCGGCAACTGCGTCGAGGTGGCGTACGACTTCATTGGATCCGCCCGCTGGCGTAAGAGCACCTACAGCGACGGCAACGGCGGTAGCTGCGTCGAAGTCGCCGACGGAGTCCCCGGTGTCGTGCCCGTCCGGGACAGCAAGTTCTTGGACGGGCCCGTGGTGCTCGTCGGGGCGGGTGCCTGGGCGGAGTTCGTCGCGGTCGTGCGCTGACCCTGCCCCCCCAATTTCCGTTAGCCCGGGGAGCGTTCACCGGTTAGGCTCCCCCGGCGCGCGCATCGGGCGTGGCGCGTGGGGTGGGGGACATGAGCAACGACATCGGCACCGACGTACCCAGATCCGAGAAGGGCATGAGCAACGGCGTGCAGGTCGCGTCGGCGCTGATACTCGTGGGGGGCCTCGCGGTGAGCTTCTGGGTGCTACAGACGTACCAGCCCGATTCCCAGGCCAACCCCCCGGCGTCCTGCTCCCGCTCGGACGACGACAAGCCGCTGTCGAAGCCTGTCTCCGGGGTGCGACTGTGCGAGGCGCTGAACCGCCCTGACCTGCCCGCGCTCCTCGGTACGCCCGAGGACCGCGCGCTGGGCGCCTACAGCAACGAGGCCACGCACAGCGACAAGCCTGACGTCCTGCCGACCGACCCCGAGGCCACCGTCCAGTTGGAGGGCTACTCCGTGAAGCTCTCGGCGATCGGCGACGACGGTCCCTCTCTCGCCGAGATGGCGGAGTTTCAGTATCTGGTCAGGGACCAGGAACGAAGGACGGTGCTGGGGCACTCGGCGCTTCTCTACTCGGGGCAGACCATCGGCATCGTCTTCAAGGACGGCAAGGGGTCCAGTGGGCCTGGGGGTGTCTCGCGCTCGCTCGTGGTCGCCAAGGGTGCCGAGGACCGGGGCGGGGCGTACGAGATCGACATCTGGCGTCAGGATGATCTGGTCCCCGATGACACGGCGCTGCTTCGGGTCGCCGAGCGGGTACTGCCGACGATCCCGGGCTGGTGAGGCTGTTCAGCCCCCAGGTCCACGCCCTCGTTCAGCAGGCCCACCAGCTTCTGTCCGCGCAGCCTCGTGAACATCGGCTGTCCGAAGTCGGGCGACGGCAGGCGCGACACCTGTCGTGCGCGCTCGCCGCATTGCGGCCAGCGCCTGACCCGAGGTCGAAGGTGATGTATCCCGAGGTCTCGAACGAGGCCGACGTCCTGACCCGCGGCAAACTGGGCCCCTTCAGGGCCGAAGCG
>NZ_LIQQ01000150.1 GCF_001418565.1 Streptomyces graminilatus
TCGACCCCCTGTTCGGCGGCGGGAGTTCGGGCTCCGACAGCTTCAGGTCGCGGCCCTCGCCGCCGAACAGGGGGTCGATGCCGTCCGGGCTCTCCAGCAGCTCCTGCCCGATCCCGGTGAGCGTGATCGCCGCGAGGTCGACCGTCTCGTCGTACCCGTCGCCCTCGGAGATCGCGGCGAGCCGCGCCGAGGTGTCCATGAAGGCGGCGTCCACGCGGTGCACGGCCCGGTACAGGGGGAGCGCCGCCGCCGAGCGGCCCGTGCCCTCGTGGGCCCGCGCCAGCCAGTACCGCAGCTCCTTGCGCTGCGGCTGCTCGCTGCGACAGCGCATCAGCGCCGCCGAGAGGAGCGGCTCCGCCTGGCCGTACATCTCCAGGCGAACCCGCGCCATGCCGCCGAACAGGCCCGCCTCGATGCCCAGCAGCGTGTCGTTGATCAACGGGTCGGTGTGCCGGACCAGTTGCTCCCAGTCCTTGACGAGATAGGCGCGGCACGCGTGCAGGAAGCGGACCTGCGGGTCGGTGTCCACGGGCGGCAGACCCGCCAACGCCCGGTCCAGCTCCGGCACATGGCGGCCGTCCAGCCAGTGCGAGGCGTGCGCGAGCAGCAGATCGCGCGGGCTCTCGAGTACCGGCTGCACCCACCAGCCCAGCCAGTACCAGGAGTTGAGGGTCCGGCGGTGCCGGGCGCGCTGCTCCCCGAAGCGCTCCCGGTGCCGGAACATCCGCAGCAGCGCCGTCGTCGTGTCGACGCGCAGCGCGTGCAGTCCGAGCCAGCCGTCGGCCATCCCGGGATCCATCCGCACCGCGGTGCGGAACTCCTCCTCCGCCTGCGGATAGGCGCCCATCGTGTAGGCGTCCACACCTCGCAGCCAGGCGAGGTCGGCCGGGGCCTCGGGGCCCTGCGTGCCGAAGTCCATCACGTCCCCCACAAACCGTGCCCCCGATTGCCTCTCCGACGGGCCGGTGCCCGTCGGCAGCTTGGTCGAACCACTGTGCCGCGGACGGGAGTTGCAACGGTGCGCAGAGCAGCCGTCCGAGTCGCACCGAGGGCATCGTACCTGCGCGGGAGGTACCCGCAGCAGGGTGCCGCACAGGCCGTTCGACGAGGTGGGAGCATATGGGGCGCACACGGCGCGGTGACCGAGGGTGAACAGATCGGGCCTCGGAGCGCCCGGAAAACGGCCGCGGGCAGAACGAAGCCCCCGATCACGGGGGAACGACCGGGGGCTTCGGGACTGCGGGGCGGCCTCGAACGGCCGCGCATTGAGAACGTAAGTCCTGTACGGCCCACCGGTCAAGCCGAGTTGGGGCACTCGGACAAGTCGCGCGGCAAGGGTCTTCACAAGTTCAGCACGCAGCCGACGGTCCGTCACGTTGGGTGAGATCCCGGTCCGGATGGGCGACCCCGGCGGGTCCCGGGAGCACCTCGTACCCCTCTTCGCACTGCCGTACCAACAGGTCGGCGAACGGACGTGAGGGGTCCGCGGCGAAGTGCCGCCGCTCCGCGTCGACCCAGCCTTCCCAGAACTCGCTCTGTTCCGCCCCGTCCCGCGACCGCCCGCGCGCCCAGGCGTCCTCGTCCGGCAGCTCCATCCACAGCAGCCGCGCAAGGAACGGCCGCAGCGCCCGCCGTCCGGCCGCGACCCCCTCCACCAGGACCACGGGCGCGGCCGGCAGGGTCCGTGGCGGTCCGAAGCCCCGGGCCGTCCAGTCGTAGGGGGCGTAGGAGGCGCTCTCGCCGCGTGCCAGTGGCTCGATCACCTGGCCGACCAGGCGCGGTGTCCACTCGAACAGCTCGTCATGGGTGGCGATGTCGTCGAGGTGCAGTACGGGGGCCCCGCCGAGAGCGGCGGCCAGTCGTCCGGCGAACGTGGTCTTCCCGGACCCCGCGTGTCCGTCGACGGCGATCAGCCGGACCGGGCCGCAGGACGGCGGCAGCCGGCGCAGGGTGCGAGCGAGGTCGTCGATGACGGTTCCCGGAGGGCGATGGGATTCGGACATACTGCCGATGATCATTCTAGCCGCCGCCCGGACGCCGCTGTCGGCCGCGCCCCAGGTCACGCTGGTGGCCGAGACCGAAATTCCCGGGCGTGACATGCCCTAATAGCTGGCAGGAGCAGGTCATCGGAAGCGATAGTGGGCGCACAGTCGTACACCGTTCCGCCCGCCTATGACACCTGGGGGTCACCCGCACATGAGCAGCGCCAAAACGCCGTCCCGCCGAGCCATCCTGGCCGCGGTGGTCGCCGCCGCCGTCGCGGGCGGCGCCGGCCCGGCCTCCGCCGGCGTCCCGGACGCGACCGGCCGGGATGCCGCGGCCGACTCCGCCCGCCCCGTCGACAACCGCGCCTGGACCTCGTTCGCGGACTGGTGCGTCGGCGGTACGGCGGGCGGCACCCGCGCGGTCGCCGGCCTGCGGCCCGGGGTGGCGATCGGGGCCCCGGCCGGCACGGTCGACTACACCGATCCGCACACCGGTACGACAGCGGCCTGGGAGTACGCGACCTGGACGTCCGTCGCGCACCGGCTCACCGTGCCCGCCACCGAGGTGATCGCCTCCTGGAACGCGCACACCCCCGCCGGCACCTGGCTCCAGGTCGAGCTGACCGGCACGTACTCCGACGGCACGGCCACGCCCTGGTACGTGATGGGCCGCTGGGCCTCCGGCGACCAGGACATCAAGCGGACCTCCGTCGACGACCAGAAGGACGGGAAAAGCACCGTCTGGACCGACACCTTCGCCATCGACGAGGCGGCCACCGGCCTGCGCCTGGTCTCGTACCGGCTGCGGCTGACCCTCTACCGCAGGCCCGGCACGACGGTCACGCCCACGGTCTGGCGGCTCGGGGCGATGGGCTCCGACGTCCCGGATCGCTTCACCGTCCCCGCCTCGACGCCCTCGGGGGCCGGGGAACTGGCCGTCCCGCGCTATTCGCAGGAGATCCACAGCGGTCAGTACCCCGAGTACGACAACGGCGGCGAGGCCTGGTGCAGCCCCACCTCGTCGCAGATGATCGTCGAGTACTGGGGACAGAGGCCCACGGCGGCGGAACTGGCCTGGGTCGACCCGGCCTACGCCGACCCGCAGGTGTGCCACGCGGCCCGCTTCACCTACGACTTCCAGTACAAGGGCTGCGGCAACTGGCCCTTCAACGCGGCCTATGCGGCGACCTACCCGGACCTCCAGGGCGTCGTCACCCGGCTCGGCTCGCTCACCGACCTGGAGACGCTGATCGCGGCCGGTATCCCGGCCATAACGTCCCAGTCGTTCCTCAAGACCGAGCTGACGGGCGCGGGGTACGGCACCCCGGGCCATCTGATGACCGTGGTCGGCTTCACCGCCGACGGTGACGTGATCGCCAACGACCCGTTCTCGCCGACCGACCAGGCCGTGCGCCGGGTCTACGCCCGGCGGGAGTGGGAGAACATCTGGCTGCGGACCAAGCGGTACAACGCCACCGGCAAGGTCGTATCCGGCACCGGCGGTGTCTGCTACCTGTACTTCCCGGCGCGGCCGACGGCCGCCCAGCTCGCCGCGCTCGCGGCGGTGGGCGTGCGCTGAGCCGAGAACGACGCGTGACGGCGTGCGGCGGCCCCCGGGAGACCGGGGGCTGCCCGTTTTCCGGCGGGATGTGACCAACGTCTCCGCCGCGAAAGCCCCGATGAATGGCAGGGTGGACGGAACGGTGGGGGGAGTCCATCGCACACCGACCTCAGCGAGATGCCATGACCGCGAGCACTGCCGCAGCCCCCGCCCGAACCCGTACCGGCGGCCCCCGGGAGGACGGCCCGAAGATCTTCGAGCAGGTCATGGGCTGGACGTTCGTGATCGTGCTCGCCATGCTGATCGCCCAGCTCGGCCTGATCTGACCCAGTGCGATTCCTTGCGAACGGGGCGGCCCGACCGGTCGATCGGTCGATCGGATTCGAATGGGCAGGTGGTCCAGGTCTGCCATACTTCGGATGTCCCGCCCGCAGTTGGAGACCAGGGCCCCGAATTGATCAGTAGTCGACAGCCCGCCGCCGAACGCCCGCATGCGCGCGGTACCGACCGCTCGCTGGCGCGTCGCGCGGAACTCATCGCCATCGGGCGGAAGTTGTTCGCCGACAGGTCGTACGACGCGCTGTCGATGGACGACATCGCCCGGCAGGCGCAGGTCGCCAAGGGGCTGATCTACTACTACTTCCAGTCCAAGCGCGGCTACTACCTCGCCATCGTCGAGGACTCGGTCGCCGACCTGATCACCTTCGCGTCCAGCGGCCTCACCCAGGCCCCCGTGGACCGGGTGCACCGGACGCTCGACGCCTACCTGCGCTTCGCCGAGCACAACCAGGCCGCCTACCGCACGATCGTCAGCGGCGGCGTCGGCTTCGACACCGAGGTGCAGGCCATCCGGGACGGGGTGCGCGAGGCGATCGTCGCGACCATCGCCGAGGGCACCTACGGCAGACCGGACGTCGGCCCGCTCGCCCGGATGGGCCTGTTCGGCTGGGTGTGCAGCGTGGAGGGCGCCACCCTCGACTGGATCGCCCGCCCCGAACTGTCCCGCGACACGATGCGCGAACTCCTCGTGAAGATGCTGGGCGGCGCCATGCGAGCCATCGAGGAACTCGACCCGACGTACGCGGCACCGGAACCGGCCCGCCGGGACAACTGACGGCAGACAGGGGACGGTCGGGGGTGAAGGCTCGTCGCCTCCGCCCCCGACCGCCCTCCGGGTGCGCCTACTTGATCGCCCTGATCAGCTCACCGTTCGCGGTGTCGCCGCTCAGCTCCCAGAAGAACGTGCCGCCCAGGCCCTGCCGGTTCTTGTACGCGATCTTCGTGCCGATGGTCGCCGGGGTGTCGTAACTCCACCAGTCGCTCCCGCACTTGGCGTAGGCGGTACCACCGACGGTCCCGGTCGCGGGACATTTGCTCTTCAGCACCTTGTAGTCCTCGAAGCCCGCCTCGTACGTACCCGCCGCCGGGCCGGTCGCCGTGCCGCCGGGTGCCGACTGGGTCACGCCGGTCCAGCCGCGCCCGTAGAAACCGATGCCGAGCAGCAGCTTCGAGGCCGGGATGCCGAGGCCCCTGAGCTTCGCGATGGTCGCCGAGGTGTGGTTGCCGGCCTGCGGGATACCGGGGTACGAGGTCAGCGCCGAATGCGGTGCCGTCGGACCGGTCGCCGCCCAGGCGCCGAAGTAGTCGTACGTCATCGGGTTGTACCAGTCGACGTATTTGGCCGCGCCCGCATAGTCCGCCGCGTCGATCCTGCCGCCGGCGGTGGCGTCGGCCGTGATCGCCGCGGTGATCAGGTTGCGGGAGCCGAACTTCGCGCGCAGCGCCGCCATCACGTTCCTGAAGGCCGCCCTGCCGCTGGTGTCACAGGTGTTGCCGCAGGCGTTCGGGTACTCCCAGTCGATGTCGATGCCGTCGAACACATCGGCCCACTCGGGATTCTCGACGAGGTCGTAGCAGGACTTGGCGAACGCGGCCGGGTTCCGCGCGGCCTCGCCGAAACCGCTCGACCAGGTCCAACCCCCGAACGACCAGAGGACCTTGAGGTTCGGGTGCTTCCTCTTCAGCTCGCGCAGTTGGTTGAAGTTGCCGCGCATCGGCTGGCTCGGGGTGTCGGCGACCCCGTCCACCGACTCGGCGGCGGTGTACACCCGGCCGGTCGCCGCCTCGGCGTCGCCCATCGCGCACTTGCCGCCGGTGACGTTGCCGAAGGCGTAGTCGATGTGCGTCAGCCGGGCCGCCGAGCCGGAGGTCTCGATGTTCTTGACGTAGTACTTGCGGTCGTAGGTGCCCCAGTCGGTGAAGTAGCCGACGACCTTGGAGCCGGCGGCTTTCGGGACGGGCTGCGAGGCGGCCTTCAAGGTGCTCTGCGCGGCGGTCGCGGTGCCCGCGCCGGCCAGCAGTCCGGCGCCGAGAACGGCACAACACACGGCGGACACAAGGGACTTGAAACGAACGCGGGGGAGATGCGGTCGGTGCATCGAGCTGTCTCCTCGGGGGGAGGGGAGTGTACGGGAGGCGGTGCCAGGAACTGCGGGCACAGTAGGAGGTCTAGACCAAGACGGTCAATGGTTTGGACCAATTCCGCACCGGGCCCGCTGCCCCGGAGTGTGATCGAATAAACGCTCGTTAACCGGTGACGCGGTGCCGCCGATCGGGCATACTCGCAGCTCCGTGGCCGTTCACCGACCCCTTCCGTGACCCGGAGGAGCAAGCATCGGCCGTGACCAGTCAGACCGGCGGACGCCCCCTGATCGGGCGCGCGTGTGCCGTCGCGCCCAACAAGGAGGAGAGCGTCGACATGCCCGACCATGCCCCGCAGCCGGTGGACCGTCAACTGCCCACGGACGAGGCCCGGGACCTGATCTCGCTCGTCCGTGACATCGCCGAGCGCGAGATCGCTCCGAAGGCGGCCGAGGAGGAGGAAGCCGGCCGCTTCCCGCGCGAAGTCTTCGCCCTGCTCTCGGAGTCGGGGCTGCTCGGCCTCCCGTACTCCGCCGAACACGGCGGCGGCGACCAGCCGTACGAGGTCTACCTCCAGGTCCTCGAAGAACTCGCCGCGGCCCGTCTCACCGTCGGACTCGGCGCCAGCGTGCACACGCTGTCCTGCCATGCCCTCGCGAGCTACGGCACCAAGGAGCAACAGGCGGAACACCTCCCCGCGATGCTCGGCGGCGGCCTCCTCGGCGCGTACTGCCTCTCCGAACCCGCGTCCGGATCCGACGCCGCCTCCTTGAGCACGAAGGCCGTCCGGGAGGGCGACGATTGGGTGCTCACCGGCACCAAGGCCTGGATCACGCACGGCGGCATCGCCGACTTCTACACGGTCATGGCGCGCACCGGCGAGCAGGGTCCGCGCGGGATCACCGCCTTCCTCGCCCCCGGCGACGCGACCGGGCTGGTCGCCTCGGCGCCGGAGCGGAAGATGGGCATGAAGGGCTCGCCCACCGCGCAGATCAACTTCGACGGGGTCCGGCTGGACGCCGGCCGGCGCATCGGCGAGGAGGGGCAGGGCTTCGCGATCGCGCTGTCCGCCCTCGACTCCGGGCGCCTCGGCATCGCCGCCTGCGCGATCGGCCTGGCCCAGGCGGCGCTTGACGAGGCGGTGGCCTACGCCTCCGGACGCCGGCAGTTCGGGCGGCCGATCTCCGACTTCCAGGGGCTGCGCTTCATGCTCGCCGACATGGCCACCCAGATCGAGGCCGGCCGAGCGCTGTACCTGTCGGCGGCACGGCTGCGCGACGCGGGCCGCCCGTTCTCCAAGCAGGCAGCCATGGCCAAACTCCTGTGCACCGACACGGCGATGAAGGTCACGACGGACGCGGTCCAGGTGCTCGGCGGCTACGGCTACACCGCGGACTTCCCCGTCGAGCGCTATATGCGCGAGGCCAAGGTCCTGCAGATCGTCGAGGGCACCAACCAGATCCAGCGGATGGTCATCGCCCGTCATCTGGCGGGCCCTGAGACACGCTGAACGGGTCGAGCGCCACCCCGAGCCCGAGCGGCGGCGCCGCGAGCCGGACCCACTCCGGGTCGTAGCGCCCCGGCAGGGTGCGGCCACTGTCGGCCCAGGTGCGCAGCAGGGCGCGGTAGATGGGCGGGTCGGGCGGTGCCGGCGGGCTCGGCCGGACGTGGTTCGGCGGGTGCTGGTCGGCCAGACCCCGCCGAACCGATTCTGCCGCGCCGGAGTCGTAGAGCCGGTGCGGGCGTCCCGGTGTCGCGTACCTGGGAGTCGTCATGCCGGGGCAACGCGGCGACGGTCGGACAGGTCACCGCGCGCCGGATTCGGCTCTGCGTTCGCGACGCCACACGCGCGCACCGGACCCGCACCACGGCGGCCTGCGAGCCATGGCGCGGGGACGGACGAGGGCGCGGGGGACAGTCGGCAGGTGACAGCCGGCAGGTTCGAGCGGACGCGCTCAGGCGGCGTGGCGCCGCAGCGCGGGGATCCGCATCGGGCGTGAGGCCGGACCGCCGACGTGCGAGAAGGGCTGGGTCCGCCAGTCGAGCCCCTGAGGGAGCGTCAACAGCAGGGCGGTGTGCTGCTCCTGGGGTTCCGCGGACTCGTCCGCGGACCGGGCATCCGCCGCCGCACGGCCCGTACCGGCGCAGACCGTGAGCCCGAACGGGTTCCACGGTGACGCGCACAGCGCGTGCTCGGGCAGGATCTCCTCGTCCGCGAGCAGCGCGATGGGCTGTGTGCAGTCCGGGCAGATCACCCGGAGCATCTCGAAGGTGTCGTCGTCGTCGAGTTCGAGATCGAGTTCCTCGACGTCGAGCGCGTCGGGTTCCACGCCCTCCGGCTCGGGTTCGACGACCAACTGGGGCCTCTTGGACGTGGTGCGACCAGGGCGCTTGACACTCTGCATGGGTAACTCCCCCTCGGGCTGGGCCGATCGGGCAACTGCGGCCTCGGCCAAAGCAAGCACTTCCCGCCCGGTCTCGGCGGTAATCACGAGACCATCACGGAGCATGTTCGAGGGCTGTGGCGTTCGTCACATGCCGTTCGCAGGTGCCCATGGCGATGCTTTTGTCCCTCGTCCGGTCCACCGCGCACCCCCGGTCACATCACGAACAGGGCATGACCTGCACCTCTCAGGTATCGGAGGAGTTCAGCCGCACTGTAGGTTCTTGCGCCATGGAGGAGCTGGACCGACAGATTGTGCAGCTGCTCGTCAAGGACGGGCGGATGAGTTACACCGACCTGGGCAAGGCCACGGGCCTGTCCACGTCTGCCGTGCACCAGCGGGTGCGCCGGCTGGAACAGCGTGGCGTCATCCGTGGCTATGCCGCGGTGGTCGACCCGGAGGCCGTGGGGCTGCCCATGACGGCCTTCATCTCGGTGAAACCCTTCGACCCGAGCGCCCCGGACGACATCGCGGAGCGCCTCAAGGACGTACCGGAGCTGGAGGCGTGCCACAGCGTGGCGGGTGAGGAGAACTACATCCTCAAGGTGCGCGTGGCCACCCCGCACGAGCTGGAGGAGCTGCTGGCCAGGGTGCGCACCCTCGCGGGCGTCTCGACCCGCACGACGGTGGTCCTGTCGACACCGTACGAGGCGAGACCCCCGAAGATCTGACCAGCGGCCCCGGCCGGTTGCCCGGCCATCAGGCTGCCCACCGCCCGGCTGCCGCCACTGGGCTGCCCGCCGCTCGGTTGTCCGGCTGCCTGGTCACCTGTCGTCCGGTTGTCCGGCTGCTCCGCTGCCCGGCTGGCCAGTCACTGGGTCGTCCGGCTGCGTGGTCGCCCGCTGCCCGCTGTCCGGCTGCCGTCACTGGGCTGCCTGCCGCTCGGTCGTCCGGCCGCCTGGCCACCTGTCGTCCGGTTGTCCGGCTGCTCCGCTGTCCGGCTGGCCAGTCACTGGGTCGTCCGGCTGCGTGGTCGCCCGCTGCCCGCTGCCCGGCTGCCGCCACTGGGCTGCCCGCCGCTCGGTCGTCCGGCTGCCTGGCCACCCGCCGCCCGGCTGCCCTGCGCCCGGGGCCACCCGGCTGTGTGCAGTCGTTCCGCAGGGCGATGGGGGTCCCCGGTCGCGCGGAGCCGAGGCTGGGGGAGGGCGGGCACGGCCGGCAGCTCCGGGTTGGTCGGCAACACGCCCCAGGTGCGGTCCCGGACCGGCGGCGCGAGAAACTGTTCCGCATGAGCGAACGCCCGGCACCCCTCGACACCGTCCTCCTCCGCGGCGGCGAAGTCCACAGCCCCGCCGACCCCTTCGCGACCGCGATGCTGGTCGAACGAGGACACATCGCCTGGGTCGGCTCGGAAGGCGCCGCGGACGCCGTCGCGGGCGCGGCGGACCAGGTGATCGACCTCGACGGCGCCCTGGTCACCCCGGCGTTCACCGACGCACACGTGCACACCACCGCCACCGGCCTCGCCCTCACCGGCCTCGACCTGTCGGACGCCCCCTCCCTGGACGCGGCCCTCACCCTCGTACGCGCGTTCGCCGCCGCCCGCCCCGCCGACCGCGTCCTCCTCGGCCACGGCTGGGACGCCGCACGCTGGCCCGGCGGCCGTCCGCCGACCCGCGCCGAGCTGGACGAGGCCACCGGTGGACGCCCGCTGTACCTCAGCCGCATCGACGTCCACTCGGCGGTCGTGACGACGGCACTGCTCGACCTGGTCCGGGGCGACACCGGCCGCCCCGACGGCCCGCTCACCGGGGACGCCCACCACACGGTCCGCGCCGCCGCCCTGGGCGCGGTCACCCCGGCACAGCGCACCGAGGCCCAGCGGGCCGCCCTCGCGCGCGCCGCCTCGCTCGGCATCGGCTCCGTCCACGAGTGCGCGGGGCCGGAGATCTCCTCGGATGACGACTTCACCGGGCTGCTGCGCCTCGCCGCCGAGGAGCCGGGCCCGCGCGTGGTCGGCTACTGGGCGGAACAGGGCGAAGCGGGGGTGGCCAAGGCCCGCGCACTGGGCGCAGCGGGCGCCGCCGGTGACCTGTTCGTCGACGGCGCCCTCGGCTCGCACACCGCCTGCCTGCACGAGCCGTACAGCGACCGGGCCGGCCACACGGGCACCGCCTACCTGGACACCGCCGCCGTCGCCGCCCATGTCGTCGCCTGCACCGAGGTGGGCCTCCAGGCGGGATTCCACGCCATCGGGGACGCAGCCGTGACCTCCGTGGTCGAAGGCGTGCGCGAGGCCGCCGAGAAGGTCGGCCTGGCCCGCGTCCGGGCCGCCCGGCACCGCGTCGAGCACGCCGAGATGCTCACCCCCGAGACCATCGCCGCCTTCGCCGAACTGGGCCTCACCGCATCCGTGCAGCCCGCCTTCGACGCCCTGTGGGGCGGCGAGGAGGGCATGTACGCCCAGCGCCTCGGCCGCGACCGGGCGAGGACCCTGAACCCCTTCGCGGCCCTCCTGAAGGCGGGCGTCCCGCTCGCCCTGGGGTCGGACAGTCCCGTCACCCCGCTCGACCCCTGGGCCACGGTCCGCGCCGCGGCCTTCCACCGCACCCCCGAGCACCGCGTCTCCGTGCGCGCTGCCTTCACGGCCCACACCCGGGGCGGCTGGCGGGCCGTCGGCCGTGACGACGCCGGCGTCCTGGTGCCGGGCGCGCCCGCCGACTACGCCCTCTGGCGCACCGACGCCCTCGTGGTCCAGGCCCCCGACGACCGGGTCGCCCGCTGGTCCACCGACCCCCGCTCCGGTACCCCGGGCCTGCCCGATCTCACCCCGGGCGCCAACCTTCCCGTATGCCTGCGCACGGTGGTGGGCGGACGGACGGTGTTCGTACGGCCGGGCGAGTGATCTCCCGGGGCGGCGCGGTGGGCATCGGTGGCCGACGCGTCGTCGCGCGACCTGCGCATCCTCGGCGCTGACCAGGCGATTGACGGAAAAGCCGCAGTTCAAGCCGCTGTTGACAGTCGACGGCGGCTGGCCGGTAGGTTCGGCCGGGTCCACCACCGGACGCCCGACCGGGGAACCTCCGCGCAGTCACCGAAGCGCCGCTGGGTCAGGGATGGTGTGCCGCACCGGCGCACCGTCACTGGCAGCCAGGCTCAGCGCCCGCGCCACGGCGACGGAACGTTCCCCCCGATCGGCAAGGTGCGACCCGGGTGGGGCCCGGACGTCCAGTAGACAACGGCTCTCGGTCGACCCGCAGCCAGCGGGTCCCAGGCCGGCCCGAAGGGCGCCGGGCCCCGATCCGCAGCCTGCGCGAGGCGGCGAAGCGGACCCCTTACCCGGCTCTTCCCGAATAGACACCCCCGTCAGCACGTGCTGACG
>NZ_LIQQ01000151.1 GCF_001418565.1 Streptomyces graminilatus
CGCCCCCGACCTCGCCCACCTGGCCGAGGCCCTCCTCCCGGCCACCGCGGACCAGACCCTGACCCGGCTCTCCCCCACCGAACAGGTCCTCGCCCGCGACACCCAGCGCCTGGACCCGCCCGCACTGCGCCGCCTCGCCCACGCCATCGACAACGCCCTCGAAACCGCCATCACCTACGCACCCGGAAACGGGCGGCCCACCACCCACACCATCCATTCCCTGGAACTCGACCCGCCGTACCTGTACGGCTGGGCCGATGCCGATGACGAGTTGCTCACCTTCCATCTGGGCCACATCCAGGACGTCGACACCGAAGCCCCTGCCTGACCCAAATGCACTGCTCGCGGCGTATGGGCAGCGACCCATACGCCGCCCCCGAGCCCGCCACGACGGTGTCGCCGCCAGCCGCCAAATCCGCTCGTGGGGAGGCCAGTTCAGCACGTCCGTCCCTTAAGGAGAGCCGGTCGGGTCTCGTCATCACCATCCAGCTCATGTGTCGCCCGGAAGCGCGCAGGGCCGTCCTGGACGGCGGATGCCACAGGTCAGCGGCGCTTCTTGCGGCGGCCGAGCCATCCGGCCAGGCCTCGGCGACGCGACTCCCAGGCCGATGGCGGCCTGTTCTCGCGCACGGCCTGGACGCCGGGTGCCGCGCACCTGGGCGACCGGCTCGACGCCGGCTCCTGGATCGCAATCCTCGACCGCCACTCCCGTATCTCCCCCCACGGGCAGACCGTGATCCGCACCTACCGGCTGCGCCCCGTGCTCCAGCCGTAACGGCCGCGCTCGCCTCAGGGCGGGCGCGAACGGCTGCCCAGGCACTGGGAACGGCGGTGGTGGCCGGGCACCGGCAGCCCTCGGGCCCGGTACGGTGCCGGTCATGCACGATTCCACACCGTCTCCGGACGCTGACCACCTGCCGGGGCATTGGAGCCGGATCGGGATCCTCCCTCAGCAGGAGGCAGTGGAGTTCGCCTGCACGGCGCGGATCACCCGGCACGCCCTCCGGGAGTACATGAGCACGCACCTCGTCGCCGAGACCACCGCGGACGCCGAGATCCGGCAGCTCGTGGAACGCTTTCTCCAGGTCGGACGGCTGGCCCGGGGGGCCGGCGGCACCATGCGGGGGCCCGCAGCCCCAAGGCCGACGGGGAGGAGCACCCGTACTCCTTCCTCCTGGATCTGAAGACCCGGCACGTCGTCAGCTACGCGGGGCCGGCCGTCTCTTGGTTCGACGAGGTCCGCCCGCCGCTCGACGACCTCCGTCGACGCCAGGCCGAGCACCGACTCCGTGAACAGGAGCAGCAGCAGCGCCGCGCGGCCCGGGAAGAGGAGGAACGCAGACGCCGTGAGGCGCACGAGCAGCGGATGCTCCAGCAGCAGAAGAGGGCCGCAGCCCGCCGCGAGGCCGCCCCCGAACCTTCTGAGCCGGCGTGGCCGTTGCTACCGGTCGGCTACTACCACCGGGACGGCACCCCGGCGCCGCAGCCCGTGCGCCGGCGGCCTATCACCGACGAAGCCCGGATTCGCCGCGTCGGGCGCCTGCCGCACGTCGTGTTCCACTCCGACGCGCTGAACAGCCCGTTCTTCCGTGAAGTGCCCGTGGAGGGGCGCTGCGAGGCCCTGCAGCGCGTCCTCGAACTCCTCCTGCGCGCGCCGAGCAAGGGCACCGTGGCCATCGGCCCCGCCGCCGTCACCGTGACCGGGAAGAAGGTCACCATGACCCTCACCACGGACCGCACGGTCGTGCGCACCCTGAACCCGCCCGAACCGGGCAACCGCAAAGACCCCCCGCAGTACAGGGCCAAGAACTGGGTCAAGGCCCGCGAGCTCTCCCGGCAGAACGGCCTAGCGCCGTAGGCGGCCCGGAGGCCTGGGGCGCCTACGGGCGCGGCCCGACGAGGTACGCCTGGCCGCCGGAAAACTCGGCGCCACACAACACACAGCGTGTAGGCGAGAACCCTCACGCACAGCCGTCACGGACACAACGCCCCTGGGATTTCCGGGCCGACGTCTCTGGTGCGGCGGGGCCCATGCAGTGTCAGTGGGCCGCCGTAGACTCCGCCGCATGGCAGACGACCACCGCACCACCCACAACCAGCCTCGGAGCACAGAGCGAGGGAAGGGCTCCGATCGTCTCGGCGTCCCGACCGCGCGCGGCATTCGCCGCCGCATCCTCGTCTTGACCCTTGCCCCGTTCCTGATCGTGCCGGCAGTGGTCTTCCTCGTGATGCTGATCCTCAAAACGGTTCTGTTCGATGGGCTGAGCTGGGGCAGCTGTCTGACGAGTGCCACCGTGGTGGCCGTCCTCGCCACGGCCTACACGGTGTACGAGAACTCAGGCGAGATGAGCAAATACCGTGAGAAGACAGCCGTGGCTGCCCGGGATTTGCTGCGTGAGACTGGCCGTCCCGTGAACCGGGACTCTCTCTGGCAGGCTGCCGACCGTTTGGGGTCCGAGGTGGCCCTGTCGATCATGACGTTCAACGTGATGCTGCTTCCGCCCTCCGCGCGGGCCGTCGCGTACCGGGCTGCCCCGGAGGTCGAGACCGATGGCGCCGTGCAGCCGACAACCCTGGACGGCGTGCGGCTGCTGGCCGACCTCTAGTCACAGACAAAGGGAAGCGTGGCTGATGGTCAACTCACCGATCGCTGATTCCGGCCGCACCCCGGGGTCCGGCACGTTCACGGTCAGCTTCCGTGCGGAAGGGTCTGCTGTGCCCATGCCGGGAACGTCGTCGGCGCCGCAGGATCGATGCCGATGCTGAGCACGTCCTCAGCGATCTCTCCCACGGTCACGGGCACGTCCCGGGTGTACGAGCGGATCTCCATGGCCAGCATCAGCCCCACCCACGGCGGGATATCGGCTCCCTGGACTCCCTGGGCCAACTCGGCGTACTCCGTGGAGACGTCCTGCGGAACCGTGTCTCGGAGGACCACCACCTTCGCCCGCGCGTCGTACTGCTCGCGCGAGACAGAAGCCCACAAGTCCGTGACAGGTACCTCCCCCAGGACCATGGACGCGTGGCTGAACGGCGTCACGTAGTTCCCGATGCGGTGCAGCGACGTAACCGCCGGGATGGTGCCGGTCTCCTCAGTGGAATCGGCTCCGAGCACCAGGAAGGGGGTGTCGTACGACACCC
>NZ_LIQQ01000152.1 GCF_001418565.1 Streptomyces graminilatus
TCAAGCGCCGGACGGGCTGAGGGGGGTGCCTGGGGTCGCGCTGGAAGGCATGCCGAGACAGGTGGGTGGGGCTCGTACTTGGGTGCCGGGGGGTGATTTGCCTTCGTCGGTTGGGCTGGCGTAATGTTGCGTTTACCGACGCGGGGTGGAGCAGCTCGGTAGCTCGCTGGGCTCATAACCCAGAGGTCGCAGGTTCAAATCCTGTCCCCGCTACTTTGGCCGAGGGCCGAAGTCCTAGTTATAGGACTTCGGCCCTCGGTGTGTTTCATGCTGGTGCGTGCTGTCGTAGTGGGGCCCAGCAGCGGATGATGTCGCGGACCGAGACGATGCCCATGGGTTCGCCGCCGTCCAGGACGATGAGGTGGCGGAAGCCGCCGTGGGCCATCGCGTACGCGGCCTCCTCCAGGGTCCAGGACGGGGCGGCGAAAACGACGTCGTTGGTGGTGTGGGCGTGGGTGCGTTCCTTGTCGGGGCTCTGGCCGAGGCCGACGGAGTTGAGGATGTCGCGTTCGGTGAGGATGCCGATCCCGCCGGCGTCCGGATCGAGGACCACCGCCGCGCCGACGCGCCGCGCGGCCATCAGCGCCGCTGCCTGGCGAAGTGTGTGATCGGGGCCGATGGTGAGGACCACGGTGCTCATGGCGTCACGTACGAGCATGGGTGGAGCCACCTCCGTTTCACAAGTTCACAAGTGGGGGTAGCTTTAGGGTGGCAGGTAAAGCGGGGGTCAACAAGGGGGCGTGTGTGGCTGTTACAGGGCGTGCGGGGGTGCTCAGTAACGCTGGTTGAGGTATCCGAGCATCTCGTCGTGCAGGTGGCCGTTCGATGCCGCCGCGTCACCGCTGTGCGGGCCCGGACGGCCGTCGAGGCCGGTGAACGTGCCTCCGGCCTCCGTGACGATGATCGCGTTGGCCGCCATGTCCCACAGCGACAGCTCCGGCTCCGCACAGATGTCGATCGCGCCCTCGGCGACCATCATGTACGGCCAGAAGTCACCGTACGCGCGTGTGCGCCACACCTCGCGGGTCAGGTCGAGGAAGCCGCCCAGCACACCGCGGTCCTCCCAGCCGCTGAGCGAGGAGTACGCGAACGACGCGTCCGACATCTGCGAGACGTTCGAGACGTGCAGCCGGGACGACGAGGAGAGGCTGCGGCCGGTGAACGCGCCGTGCCCCTTCGCCGCCCACCAGCGGCGGCCCAGGGCGGGTGCGGAGACGAGGCCGACCACCGGCTGGAAGCCGCCCTCGCCCGCCTCCATCAGGGAGATCAGCGTGGCCCAGACGGGCACCCCGCGCACGTAGTTCTTGGTGCCGTCGATCGGGTCGATCACCCAGCGGCGGGGACCGGTGCCCTCGATGCCGTACTCCTCGCCGAGGATCGCGTCGCGCGGACGGGCCCGCTGCAACTGACCCCGGATCAGTTCCTCGGCCGCCTTGTCCGCCTCGCTGACCGGTGTCATGTCCGGCTTCGTCTCGACCTTGAGGTCGAGTGCCTTGAACCGGTCCATCGTCGTGGCGTCGGCGGCGTCCGCGAGGACGTGGGCAAGGCGCAGGTCATCGAGATAGTCGGGCATGGACGAACCGTATCTTTCACCGCCGCCGCCGGGCTACCGGGGGCGGTGGCCGGGACGGCCCGTTGTGTCCCAGTCGCTGTCCGGTCCTGTCCATGCCGTCGGTCCTGCCCGGGGTGCGATGGCCGATAAGCGCCGCTCCGCGCTGTCACGCACCCTTGACAGTGACTCCGTGCGCGTCAAACCTGGGCGCAGAGCCGCTCGCCCCTGGGAGGCGGATGATGCCTGGAGCGCGGGATTCCTTGCTGGATGCCGCTTGTACGGCGCTCGCGCGTCGTCCGTGGTCCGCGGTGCGCATGGTCGATGTCGCGGCGGCGGCCGGACTGTCCCGGCAGACGCTGTACAACGAGTTCGGCAGCAAGGACGGGCTCGCCCGGGCCCTCGTGCGCAGAGAGGCCGACGTCTACCTCGCGGGCGTCGAGCGGGCGTTGACCGGGCCCGCCGACCCCGGTGACGGTGCGCGGGAGCGGCTCACCGCGGCGGCCGAGTGGACCGCGACGGCCGCGCGCGGCAGTGTCCTCCTGCGGGCGCTGCTGACCGGCTGCTGGAGCGAACGGCTGCCCTCGCCGACGCTGTCCGCCGTGCCCTCCTCCGCCACGGTGCCCGCGCAGCGACGGGCCGACGGACCGCTGCCCGCCCCCGGCGAGCTGCTGGCCCTCGTCCGGGACCGCGCGGTGACCGTGCTGGCCGGCGCGGGCGCGACCAAGTCGGCCGTGGCCGAGATGTCCCGCAGTTGCGAACTGGCCGTCCGCCTCGCCCTGTCCTGCGTCGCCGCGCCCCCGGGGGAGGGCGGTGTCGCCGGCCTCGTACGGAGTGTCGTGCAGCCCTCGGACGCCGCTGTGTGGAACTGACTCCGGGGTCGAACCGACTCCGGCTCCGCGGGCTTTCGTGTTCTAGTGCGAGGAGCCCGACAACTGGAGGCCGATCACGCCGATGATCACGAAGCTGATCGAGACGATCTTCAGGGTGGACACCAGGTCGTCGAGGAAGATCATTCCGTAGATCGCGGTGCCCGCCGCGCCGATGCCCGTCCACACCGCGTACGCCGGGCCCACGTCCAGCTTCTTCAGGGAGAGGGTGAGCAGGCCGAAGCTGCCCAGCGCGAAGACACAGAAGGCGACCGTCGGCCACAGGCGCGTGAATCCGTGGGACAGCTTCAGGCAGACCGCGAAGCCGGTTTCCAGGAGTCCCGCCACAACGACCAGCAGCCAGGCCATGTCTTGTCCTCCCGTGTACCGCTACGACTGCTTCGACCACATGGACCGCTGTGTCTGTTTCGTCCCGCTCGGATTCGGCTCGGTGCGATTATGCACTTACCGGCCCTCGCACCGGCCAAACAACGCGGAGGTCAGGGGGCGGAGGTCAGGGGGAGGTCAGTCGCCTTCCGTGCGCTCCCTTGTCGACAGCAGGCGGCGCAGGGAGTACAGCCGCGCCGGATCGGCGTTCCCCTTTTCCACCCACTCGTCCAGCGCGCAGTCGGGCTCGTCGTGACTGCACGCGCGCGGGCAGCCCTCCGTACCCGGTTCCAGGTCGGGGAACGCGTGGATCACGAGGGACGGGTCGACATGGTGCAGCCCGAACGAACGTACGCCCGGGGTGTCGACCACCCAGCCCGCGTTGCCCGAGAGGGGAAGGGCGAGGGCGGAGGTGGTGGTGTGGCGGCCCCGGCCGGTCACCGCGTTGACGTGGCCCGTCGAGCGGCGCTGGTCGTTCGATACGAGAGCGTTGACGAGGGTTGTCTTGCCTACGCCGGAGTGACCCACGAACGCCGTGATCTTGCCGTCCAGTTGTTCGCGTACGCGGGCCACGGCGGCCCCGCTCTCCAGCTCCTGACGGCTCGTGACGACGTACGGGATGTCCAGGGCGCCGTACAGCTCCAGGAGCTTGTCGGGCGGGGCCAGGTCCGACTTGGTCAGGACGAGGAGGGGGGTCAGGCCGCCGGCGTATGCCGCCACCAGACAGCGGTCGATCAGGCGAGGGCGGGGTTCGGGGTCCGCCAGGGCCGTCACGATGGCCAGTTGGTCGGCGTTGGCGACGACCACCCGCTCGTACGGGTCGTCGTCGTCCGCTGTGCGGCGCAGGAGCGAGGTGCGCTCGCCGATGCGGACGATGCGGGCCAGGGTGTCCTTCTTGCCGGAGAGGTCGCCGATGACGGACACGTGGTCGCCGACCACCGCGGCCTTGCGGCCCAGTTCGCGGGCCTTCATCGCCATGACGACCCGGTCGTCGACCAGGACCGTCAGCCGGCCCCGGTCGACGGTGAGGACCATGCCGTCGGCCGCGTCCTCGTGCTTGGGGCGGATGTTCGTACGAGGCCGGTTGCCCTTGGGGTTCGGGCGGGAGCGGATGTCGTCCTCGTCGGTGTTCTTGCCGTAGCGGCGCATGATTCCGGTCCGCCCGTCAGTTCCCGAGCATTCCGGCCCACAGATCGGGGAAGTCCGGGAGGGTCTTCGCCGTCGTCGCCACGTTCTCGATCCGTACGCCCTCCACCGCCAGACCGATGATCGCGCCGGCCGTCGCCATACGGTGGTCCTCGTACGTGTGGAAGGTGCCGCCGTGCAGGGGGCGCGGGCGGATGTGCAGGCCGTCGGCCGTCTCGGTCACATCGCCGCCGAGTTCGTTGATCTCCTTGGTCAGGGCCGCCAGGCGGTCCGTCTCGTGGAGGCGCAGATGGGCCACCCCGGTGAGAGTGGAGGGGGAGTCGGCGAGGGCCGCGACCGCCGCGATGCCCGGGGTCAGCTCGCCGACCTCGCTCAGGTCCACGTCGATGCCGTGGATGGCGCCCGAGCCGGTGAACTCCAGCCCGTACTCGGTGAGTTCGCAGGAGCCGCCCATCGCCGTGAAGATCTCGCGGAGCCGGTCACCGGGCTGGGTGGTACGGGCCGGCCAGTCGGGGATCGTCACCTTGCCGCCGGTCACCAGGGCCGCCGCCAGGAAGGGCTGGGCGTTGGAGAGGTCCGGCTCGATGGTCAGGTCCCGGCCGAGCAGGGCGCCCGGCGTGACCCGCCAGACGTTCGGCTCGCCGCCCGACTCCGGGGTGTCCACCTGGGCGCCGACCGCGCGCAGCATGTCGACCGTCATCCGGATGTGGGGGAGCGAGGGCAGGGTCGCGCCGGTGTGGCGGACCTCCACGCCCTGGTTGAAGCGCGGGGCGGAGAGGAGCAGGGCGCTCACGAACTGCGAGGACGAGGACGCGTTGATCGACACCGGCCCGCCGTCCAGGGCGCCGCCGCCGTGCACCGTCAGGGGGAGCGCGCCCCGGCCGTCGTCGTCGATACGGGCGCCGAGTGCGCGCAGGCCGTCGATCACGCCGTGCAGTGGACGCTCGTACGAACGCGGGTCGCCGTCGAAGCGGACAGGGCCGTCGGCGAGGGCGGCGACCGGGGGCAGGAAGCGCATCACCGTGCCGGCGTTGCCGACGTCGACCGTGGCGGGGCCGCGCAGGCCGGAGGGGATCACGCGCCAGGCCTCGCCGGAGCCGTCCGGGCCGACGCCTTCCTCGATGCCTACGCCCATCGTGCGCAGGGCGCCCGCCATCAGGAGGGTGTCGCGGGAGCGGAGGGGGCGGCGCAGCCAGCCCGGCTCTGAGGCGAGGGCGGCGAGGATCAGGGCCGCCGCCTTCGCCGGGTCGCCGGCCTGGGTGCCGTCGCCCTCGGCGACCATCCGCCGGGTCGCGCCCACCGTGCGGACGTAGACGCCGAGATCCCGGCTGGCGCTCGCGCGGCCACTGTCGAACAACTGGGTCCTGAAAGCCCCCGGTTCGACGATCAGCACCTTGATCCCGTACGGCCGGACCTCCACCGCGAGCGCCTCGGACATGCCCTCCAGTGCGAACTTCGTCGCGCTGTACGCCCCGAAGCCCGGCGTGGAGAGCTGCCCGCCCACGCTGCTCATCTGCACGATCGCGCCCGAGCCCCGTTGCCGCATGTGCGGCAGCACCGCCCGGACGAGCGCGGCGGGCCCGAACACGTGCAGGTCGAACAGGTCGCGCAGTTCGGCGTCGGTGGTCTCCTCGACGGCGCCGAC
The DNA here is from genome assembly GCF_001418565.1 of Streptomyces graminilatus. Classification (GTDB taxonomy): domain Bacteria; phylum Actinomycetota; class Actinomycetes; order Streptomycetales; family Streptomycetaceae; genus Streptomyces; species Streptomyces graminilatus. The sequence continues at coordinate 5,597 of NZ_LIQQ01000152.1, forward strand.
GTGCGTACGCCCCGCGTTGTTGACGAGGACGTCGATCCGTCCGTGCCACGCGACGACGTCGTCGACGGCGGTCTGGACGGCTTCCAGGTCGGTGACGTCCAGGCGCAGGGCCTGGACCTGTTTGCGGTGGGCGGCCACAAAGCCGTCCAGTGCTCCCGTCCGCCGTGCGGCACCGACGACCACGTCCCCGGAGGCGACCGCCGCCTCGGCGACGGCCCGCCCGAAGCCACTGCTCGCACCGGTGATGAACCAGACCCTGCTCATGAGGTCAGCCCTCCCGTAGACCACTGTCCGCTCACTGCGCCAACCCGCTGAAGAACACGCTCAGTCGCTCAGTCGCTCCGCGAGCAGCGTAGACGGACAGCGGCGTCCCGAGGAGGCGCACACCTCCACACGGCCGAAACGGAATCCTGTACGGAACGTCATCCGGCCTCCGGCTTATGGCTTCCGGCTTCCGGCTTCACCGCGCCGACCCGTCACGTCCGACCGTCAGTGGCGCCGGGCTGTACGGGACGTACGCCGCCCCGTCCAGACCGAGTGCGGTGGCGGCCCGTTGGAGCGCTGCGGGGGTGGCCACGTCGTCCCAGCGGCCGGTCTCGACGCGGTGTTCGAGGGCGTGCAGGGCGGCCACGGTCTCGGCGGTGGTGAACGCGCAGTGGCCCTGCCGCTCGACGTAGGCCTGCCGCAGCAGCGCGCCGTCGCCCGAGGCACGCACCCGGGCGGCGAAACGTGCCTCCTGTTCCACCGGCACCAGGTTGTCGGCGGTGGTGTGGATGTCGAGCAGCGGTACGGCGAGCCCCTGCCCGGCGGAGGACGTCCGCTGTGCGGTGCGGACGGCGGCCGGATCGGCGGTGATCGTGGCGCCCTTGGTGAGCGTGCGCAGGTCGGCGCCCAGATCGAGGCCGGCGGCCCGGTAGAGGGCGCGCACCTGGGGCTCGTAGGCGGAATCGGTGAGCAGACGGGCGTAATCGACGCCCCGGTTCCAGGAGTTGTTGCCGCCGACGGCCTGCTCGATCGCGTACCGGCCGCCCTCGACGAACGACAGGATGCCCTGCGCGAACCAGGCGTACTGCTGCTCCTGCCGGCCGGCCCAGTCGGTCGGGGCGGGCCGGGCCTTCCCGGGCGCCCAGGCGGGCAGGTTGAGGAAGGCGGCGGCGAGCGCGATCCGGGCGCGGCCCTGCGGGTTGGCCTGAGCGGCGGTGACAGCCTTCGTGAGCAGATCGGCGGTGGCGGCGGCCTCGGCCTGGGTGCCGAACCGTACGAGTTTCACGTCCCGTCCGGGCAGCAGCAGCCGGGCGATCGTGTACTCGGCGTCCAGTTGGTAGTTGTCCAGGTCGGTGGCACCGGCGACCAGCCCGCACTCACCGAGCGCTCCGTCGATACGCCCGCCCCCGTCCCGGGCCAACTGCGCGTTGACGAGCCCACCCATCGAACTGCCGACGGCCAGCGTGCGGGACGGTTTGCCGATCTTCGCGGCGACGGCGTCGACGGTCGCGAACTGGTCGCGCGCGGCACTGCTCAGTGCCCACATCGAACCGTTCGGATCGTACGACGACCCGGCCAGCGCATAGCCCCGGGCGAGCAGCGCGGTACGCACGCCCTCACTCGGCGCGTTGCTCGCGACGAGGGGCCCGAACCCGTGGCTGAACACCACGAGGGTGCCGTTCCAGGCGTCGGGGACGTCGGCGATCCAGGTGGCGCCGTCGGCGAGGGTGCCGGTGAGGTGGCCTCTGACAGTGCCGTCCGACTGGGCAGCCGACGAGGGAACGCCCGTGAGCGCCACGGAGGCCAGCGCGGCCAGGCCGGCCAGGGAGACCCGGGCGCTACGCGCCCCGGTACGACGAGCGCGAGAACGAGTGCCGACAGGCATAGGTGGCTCCTTGTGGGGGGGGATCTACGGAGCGGAACCGAACATGTACTCAGTGCACTGAACGAAGACGTGGAGGAATGTAGGGCTATTTTCTTGCGACCGTCAAGATAATGCACAACATTGATGAGGCGTCGGGGAGTCGGCGCCCGAGGCCCGCGTCACCCTCGATCACTTGCCCCGATCGCGGTCGACTCCGGTCACGGCAAGGAACACGCGGAGAACAACAGAGAACAGAAGAGTCAACAGGCAACACCGCCGAACCCCGATCCCCAAGGCGGACCTCGTGTCAATCTCGCACTCGGATGCGAAGCGGAACCGCCTCATCACAGCAAGTGTTCGCCGTCCGCGTCCGCGACGACGGCTATTCAAAGGGAGGTTGGCAGTGGGCATATTTTTACGATTCGGCCCGGAACTTCGCCGTTTACGACAGGAAGCGGGGTTGACTCTGACCGAGTTCTCCGTGCCCACCGGTCTTGAACCGCCAGACCACACCCTCGAACTGCTGCCGCAACCGCTCGGGATAGGGGCCATACTCGCCGACAGGCAGGTACGACCCGATACGCGCCCTAGGCGGTCAACTCTCCAGGGCTCCCCTTACCGCTTGCCGCACCCCGCGGTGGGGAGCCCTCCCCGCTCCGGAGAACCCGACAGACGATCACAGGCTGGAACGCCGCCCCGGCAAAGACACAGAGAGCTTCTTGAGGGGCACGAAGGCAGTGCGACGGTCCGCCCAACAGGCCTTGAAGGCAGGCGGTGCGCCGGTACCATGGCGCGGCGCGCTCGGCGAAATGCCCTCAGCGCGTGTACGGATCCTCCAGGGGAAGCGGCGTCCGAGCCGCTTCCAGCGCCGGCTCCGGAAAGGCGGGCCCGGCAGTGTAGAAGCGGGCACGGGTTCGGCCGACCGGTGTCAGGACGTCAGCCGCGACCAGGTCGCGCAGGTCGCGTTGGGCCCGTTGGAGGCCCAGGTCCTCCGCTCGTTCGTAGCGTGTGCGACGCACCCGCCCGGACATCGCCACGTCATGCAGAGCGGAAACCACTCTCTCCTCAAGCCCTCGGACCTCAGCGAACTCACCGAGCAGAAGCCACACCCGACTCGAACGATCGAGGCGGCTGCGTACGGTCTGCGCCTGCTGGTGGTACGCGGTGAGGTTGAAACGGACCCAGTCGGATACGTCCTGGTCGGGGCGGTAGGTGGCACCCCGGTGCTGCAACTCGCGGTAGTACTCCCAGGTGTTGCCGGGGCGCCCCAGCCAAGCCTCGATCGAGGAGAATTCGGGTGCCAGTTCTCCCTCTCGCGCGATCATGAGTGTTTGGAGGGACCGGGACATACGGCCATTTCCGTCCGCCCACGGATGGATGGAAACGAGATGCAGATGCGCCATGGCAGCCCGCACCAACGGGTGGCTGCCATCGTCCGCGTTCAGCCACTCGACCAGCTCACCCGTCAACGCGGGCACATCGGCCGCGTCCGGCGCCGTGTATGCCGCGATGCTGGGGTCACGAACGTCCGTCACGTACACCGCGCCGCGCCGCCACTGCCCGGCCGGCTTGCGTGGAGTGTGCCGGTGTCCCTGCAGCATCCAGTGGAGCGCGTTGAGGAGTTCCTTGCCGTATCGGAAGTCCGCGGCGTCATGCAGCGTCTGGATGTAGTTCATCATCCGCTGATAAGCGAGCGTCTCCTCACGATCCTCCTCAGAGACGTCGACGTCCTTCTCGCCCTCCAGAAGGTCCTCGACGTCGACCGTGGACACCTTGAAGCCCTCGATCGAGTTGGACGCCGCCACCGCATCCGCGGTCAGGAATTTACGCAGCCCTTCGGTCCACTTCGTCGGAGCAGACCGGACCTGTAGGCGCAACGAGCGGCGAAGGCCTTCGATCTCACCGAGAACACGCCGATCCTCGGCGTTGAGAGCAGGCGTGGGGAAAAGCATGACCACATCATAGATTGACGTAAACATTACGTCAATGCGTCAACATGCATCGACAGTCCGGCGCCGAACCTCCAGGAGAACGACGAAGGGGGCCGAGTCCACGAGTGGACTCAACCCCCGACGCCACACGTCGAACGATCGAACTAGCGCGTGATAACCGGGCGATCACACGTTGAACCGGAACTCCACAACATCCCCGTCCTGCATCACATACTCCTTGCCCTCCATCCGCGCCTTGCCCTTGGCGCGGGCCTCGGCGACCGAGCCTGTTTCGACCAGGTCGTCGAAGGAGATGACCTCCGCCTTGATGAAGCCCTTCTGGAAGTCCGTGTGGATGACTCCGGCGGCCTCGGGGGCGGTGGCGCCCTTCTTGATGGTCCAGGCGCGGGATTCCTTGGGGCCGGCCGTCAGATAGGTCTGCAGGCCAAGGGTGTCGAAGCCGACGCGGGCGAGGGTCGCCATGCCGGGCTCCTCGACGCCCACCGACTCCAGGAGCTCCATCGCCTCTTCCTCGTCCAGCTCGGCGAGGTCCGCCTCCAGCTTGGCGTTGAGGAAGATCGCCTCGGCGGGGGCGACCAGGGCGCGCTGCTCGGCCTTGAAGGCCTCGTCGACCAGTTCGTCCTCGTCGACGTTGAAGACGTAGAGGAACGGCTTGGTGGTGAGGAGGTGCAGGTCGTGGAGGAGTTCCTCGTTGCCGGAGCCCTGGACGATGCCCGCGGAGAACAGGGTGTCGCCCTTCTCCAGGATCTCCTTCGCCGCCTCGACCGCCGCGACCTTCGGGCCGATGTCCTTCTTGATGCGCGACTCACGCTGGAGACGCGGCAGGACCTTCTCGATCGTCTGGAGGTCGGCGAGGATCAGCTCGGTGTTGATCGTCTCGATGTCGTCCTTCGGCGAGACCCTGCCGTCGACGTGTACGACGTTCTCGTCCTGGAAGGCGCGGATGACCTGGCAGATCGCGTCCGACTCACGGATGTTCGCGAGGAACTTGTTGCCCAGGCCCTCGCCCTCCGAGGCGCCCTTCACGATGCCCGCGATGTCGACGAAGTCGACGGTCGCCGGAAGGATCTTCTGGGAGCCGAAGATCTCGGCCAGTTTCGTGAGGCGCGCGTCCGGGACGCCGACCACGCCGACGTTCGGCTCGATCGTGGCGAACGGGTAGTTGGCCGCCAGCACGTCGTTCTTGGTCAGGGCGTTGAACATGGTCGACTTGCCGACATTCGGCAGACCGACGATTCCGATCGTGAGCGACACGTTGCGACTTCCCGTACGAGAGGAGGGTGGGGTGAGGAGGGTGGAGACGGTCCCTCAGTCTACGGGCTGGCGTGACCCCCCACCGGCGGCGTATCGAACGCCTGCCCAAGGTCGCCCCGTCGGCGTGTCATGGGCGCTTGTTCGGCGTGTATCCGGCGTGTCTGAGGGGCTGTTCCGCGTACGGGCCGCCCTAGGTTGGTCCAGTGGAGCAACAAAGGATCCGACATCGTCCCCCGCACTCCGGCCCCGCCCGGCCCGGTCGCGGCGCCCGTGCCGCGGGGCGGCCGGCGGCCGGATCCCGGCGCCCGGCGGCCACCGCCCGGCGGTCCGCCCCGCCCTTCGTGCGGGCTCTGCGGCGGATGCCCGATCCCCGGCTCACCGGTCTCGGCGGCGGGCTGTTCTGTTCCGCCGTGATGTTCGCGCTCGGCTGTCTCGACCAGTTGCTGTTCGGGGCGTCCCTGACGGCGTACGGGGTGCTGTTCCTGCCGGTGTGCGTGCTGACGGCGGCCTGGGTGCGGGGCGCGGACCTGGTGACCGCGCCCGTCGTCGTACCCATCGCCTTCACCGTGGGCCTGCTGCCCGTGGCCGACGGTGACGGCGGGGTCTTCTCCCACCTGATGGGCATCGTGACCGCGCTCGCCACCGAGGCCGGGTGGCTGTACGGGGGGACGCTCGTCGCGGGTGTCATCGCGACCGTGCGGAAGGTCCGCCTGATGAACCGGCGCCCCGGGCGGACCCGCATGCCCGTATGAGCGTATGAGCGTGGCCGGCGCCGGTTCTCTGGCCGGCCCGATGTCCTGGCCGGCTCCACGGCCCGCCCGGACCGCGTCCCCCGCCAGGTCAGGCCTCCTTCGATGCCCGCATCGCCGCGCCCACGATCCCCGCGTTGTTCTGCAACTGTGCCGGGACGATCTCCGCCTTTATGCCGTCGATCAGCGGCAGGAACTTGGCGGACTTGCGGCTGACTCCGCCGCCGATGATGAACAGCTCCGGGGAGAACAGCATCTCCACATGGGCCAGGTACTTCTGCACTCGGTGGGCCCAGTGCTCCCACGTCAGCTCGTTGTCGTCCTTGGCCTTGGTGGACGCCCTGGTCTCCGCGTCGTGGCCCTGGAGTTCCAGGTGGCCCAGTTCCGTGTTCGGGACCAGGACGCCCTCGACGAAGAGGGCACTGCCGATGCCTGTACCGAAGGTGAGAAGGGCGACCGTGCCTCTGCGGTCGCGGCCCGCGCCGAACTCCATCTCGGCGACGCCCGCCGCGTCCGCGTCGTTCACCACTGTCACCGGGAGGCCGCCCAGCCGGTCGCTCAGCAACGCGCGCGCGTCCTTGTCGATCCAGCCCTTGTCGACATTCGCCGCCGTACGGATCGTCGCGCCGCCGGTGACCACGCCAGGGAAGGTGATGCCGACCGGCCCCGTCCAGCCGAAGTGGTCGACGACCTCCTTCACGCCGTCCGCCACGGCGTCCGGGGTGGCCGGGTGCGGGGTCAGCACCTTGAAACGCTCCTCCGCGAGGTCGCCCCTGTCCAGATCCACAGGGGCGCCCTTGATCCCTGACCCGCCGATGTCCACGCCGAAGATGTGCATGGCTCTACGTTACGGCGTAGGACTGACAGTCACTCGCCCGAGGGGGGTGCGGTGGCCGCGTGAGCGCTGCCTGTGCGCTCGGCCACCAGCCGTGCCGCCTCCGCCCGCAGATCGCGGCGCAGCTCCTTCGGCAGCGAGAACGTGATGGACTCCTCGGCCGCCTTGACCAGCTCCACGTCCTCGAAGCCGCGCTGCGACAGCCACTCCAGGACCTGCTCGACCAGGATCTCGGGCACCGACGCGCCCGAGGTGACACCGACGGTCGACACGCCGTCCAGCCACGCCTCGTCGATCTCGTCGGCGAAGTCCACGAGGTACGCCTCGCGGGAGCCGGCGAGCTTCGCGACCTCGACCAGCCGCACCGAGTTCGAGGAGTTCTTGGAGCCGACGACGATCACCAGCTCCGCCTCCTCGCCCATCTGCTTCACCGCGAGCTGGCGGTTCTGGGTGGCGTAGCAGATGTCGTCGCTGGGCGGGGAGATGAGCTGCGGGAACTTCTCCTTGAGGGCATCGACGGTCTCCATCGTCTCGTCCACGGAGAGGGTCGTCTGGGACAGCCACACGACCCGTGACGGGTCGCGGACCTCGACCTTCGCGACATCCTTCGGGCCGTCGACCAGCGTGATGTGGTCCGGGGCCTCGCCGGAGGTGCCGATGACCTCCTCGTGGCCCTCGTGACCGATCAGGAGGATGTCGTAGTCCTCGCCCGCGAAACGGACGGCTTCCTTGTGGACCTTGGTGACGAGGGGGCAGGTCGCGTCGATCGTGGCGAGCTTGCCGGCGGCGGCCTCCTCGTGCACGACCGGGGCGACGCCGTGCGCGGAGAACATGACGATGGACCCCTCGGGGACCTCCGCGGTGCGCTCGACGAAGATCGCGCCCTTCTTCTCAAGGGTCTGTACGACGTATTTGTTGTGCACGATCTCGTGCCGGACGTAGATGGGGGCCCCGTACTGTTCGAGGGCCTTTTCGACGGCGATCACGGCGCGGTCCACGCCCGCGCAGTAGCCCCGGGGGGCGGCGAGCAGGACACGGCGGCCAGGCGAAGCGGTCATGTGAACCATCGTAAGGCCGCGCTGCGCGCCGCAACGATCGCGTGTGCCTGGGGGCTGTGCCCCCAGCCCCCCCTCCGGCCCTGAACGGGCCTTGTCCTCAATCGCCGGACGGGCTGGAGGGTGCCCGGTGATGTCAGTGGTGGCCGTTAGTCTCGGCGCATGGCTCTCAACACGTCCGCTGACGCTCCGCTGCCTGTTGGTGAGGTGTCGCGGCTCATCGGGGGGTGGATCGACCGGCTCGGTGCCGTGTGGGTCGAGGGGCAGATCACCCAGTTGTCGCGGCGGCCCGGTGCCGGCGTGGTGTTTCTGACGTTGCGGGATCCCTCGCACGACATCTCCGTCGGCGTCACCTGCTACCGACAGGTGTTCGACGACGTCGCCGATGTGGTGAGCGAGGGCGCCCGTGTCGTCGTACTCGCCAAGCCCGAGTGGTATGCGCCCCGGGGGCAGTTGTCGCTGCGGGCCACCGAGATCCGGCCCGTGGGGGTCGGGGAACTGCTCGTCCGGCTGGAGCAGTTGAAGAAGGCCCTGGGCAACGAGGGGCTGTTCGCCGTCGAGCGGAAGAAGTCGCTGCCCTTTCTGCCGCACCTCGTCGGACTCGTGTGCGGGCGGGCCTCCGCCGCCGAGCGGGACGTCCTGGAGAACGCCCGCCGCCGCTGGCCCGCCGTCCGCTTCGAGGTGCGCAATGTCGCCGTACAGGGCGTGCACGCCGTGGCGCAGGTCGTGCAGGCCGTGAAGGAGCTGGACGACCTCGACGAGGTGGATGTGATCGTCGTGGCCCGCGGCGGCGGGAGCGTGGAGGATCTGCTGCCGTTCTCCGACGAGCAGCTCGTCCGTACGGTCGCCGACTGTCGTACGCCCGTCGTCTCCGCCATCGGGCACGAGCCCGACCATCCGCTGCTCGACTATGTGGCGGATCTGCGGGCCTCCACCCCCACCGACGCCGCCAAGAAGGTCGTACCGGACGTCGGCGAGGAGTACGAGCGGGTGCGGCTGCTGCTCGACCGGGCGCGGCGGTCCGTCCACGCCTTCGTCGAGCGGGAGGAGCGCGGGCTCGCGCACGCCCTCGCGCGGCCCGTCATGGAGGATCCACACCGGATGATCGACGAGCGCGCCGACCACATCGTCTCCCTCGTCGAACGGACGCGGCGCACCCTCGGGCATCTCCTCGACCGCGCCGACTCCGAGCTGTCCCACACCCACGCGCGCGTGGTGGGCCTCTCCCCCGCCTCGACCCTGCGGCGCGGGTACGCGGTGCTGCAGCGGGCCGACGGCCACGTGGTCCGGGATCCGGACGAGGTGGCGGCCGGCGAGGCGTTGCGGGCGCGGGTCGCCGAGGGTGAGTTCACTGTCCGAGTCGATGTCTAGGGTGGGCGCATGACCAGCAGCAATGTGAGTGAGTCGCTCGGCTACGAGCAGGCGCGGGACGAGCTGATCGACGTCGTACGGCGACTGGAGGTCGGCGGTACGACGCTGGAGGAGTCCCTCGCCCTCTGGGAGCGCGGCGAGGAGCTGGCCAAGGTCTGCCGGCAGTGGCTGGAGGGGGCCCGCAAGCGGCTCGACGCGGCCCTGGCCGGGGAGCAGCAGTCCGAGGGACGGCCCGGGGAGCCGTCCGGGGAGTAGTTCGGGAGTGGTTCGGGGAGCCGTCCGGGGAGGGGTTCGGGGA
>NZ_LIQQ01000153.1 GCF_001418565.1 Streptomyces graminilatus
AGATGTGTATAAGCGTCAGCCTTTTAGGAGCACGGTGACCTGCGCGCTTTTAGGGGCGCGGGGAACTGCGCACCTTCAGGAGCCCGGGGACCCGCACGCCTTTGGGGGCGCGGGGAACTGCGCGTCTTTTAGGGGCGCGGGGAACTGCGCGACCAGCCCCCACCGGCCCGCACCCGACAGACGGCCGATCCGGCGGAGCCTACAGCGGCGGGTACGCGTTCCTCATGAGCTCCTGGAACTGCGCGGAGAACCAGTGCCCGGCAACCGGCGCGTTCGGGAGCGCTCCCGACATGTTGTTGTTGTTCCGCGGGTTACCCGTGTACGTCGGATCGCACATCCGGTCGAACCCCTTGCCCTCGTCGTTCGGGATCGCCGAGCTGGACCCGTCGGACTCCCCCGGAGGCTTCATCCACACGTACGCGTCGATCCCGGCCGCCGGAGCCGCCTTCGGCCGTTCGCCCAGACCCGCGCCGGCCTGGTTGCACCAGTTGCCGACGTGGATGCGCCGGTCGATGCGTCCGCCCTCGACGTACGTGTCGACGCTGGTCGACGGGCCGGGTCCGGTGGGCCGTGCGGTGCCGCCCCAGCCGTTCCTGGAGGTGTCGATCAGCATGCCGACGCCGGCCGGGAAGCCGGCCGTGACCGCCTGGTTACGGAAGGCCTGCGCGTAGGACAGCTCGTCGGTGTACCGGTTCCAGTCCACCCACTTCGACTCGCGGACCGACTTGCCTGCCACGGTGTCGTTGATGGAGAAGTTGCTCTCCTTCAGGGCGCTGAAGTTCGCCGTGTTGGCGATGAATCCGTGGACGTCGTTCACCGTCGCGCCCTCGGAGGTGGCCGCCTGCTTGATGATGTCGGCGGTGGGGCCGAAGTTGTCGTCCCAGCCGATCCAGCCGTGGTGGCCGATGTCGACGTAGTTGTAGACGTTCGGCACGTCACCGAGCTTGTTGAGCGCGTAGCCGACGCCCTTGATGTAGTTGCCGTTCGCCTTCATCACATCGCACTGGGGGGTGGCCGTGGCCCGGCTGCCGGTGTTGGTGACGAGGTTGGGCAGCGAGTCGATCTCGACGGCGGCGACGATGCGCAGGCCCGCGTACTTGGGGTCCGCGAGGATCGTCTTGATCGGGTCGATGAACTGGGTCTTGTACTTGTCGATCTCCGTCGGGCCGAGTTCGCCGTTGGAGGAGAGGGCGGAGCAGTCGCGGCCGGGCAGGTCGTAGACGACCAGTTGGACGACGAGTTCGCCGGTGCCCTTCTGCTGGAGGGCCGCGTCGAGGTGGGCGCGCAGGCCCATCTTGCTCGCCGTTCCGGTGACGGCGGAGATCCGGTCCAGCCAGACACCGGTGGGCTGGCCCGCGACCCGGCTGCCGCCCGGCTCGGCGGCGGCGTTCGCCGACCACTCCGGGTTCACGTACACCTTGGCACCGGCGTAGGGGTTGTCGACCCTGTTGCCGCTGCCGGGATCCGGCGGATCGGTGGGACCGCCCCCGCCCCCGCCGTCGACGTTGCAGGTGACACCGTCGAGGGTGAAGGTGGTCGGGAGCGTGTTGGTGCCGCTGTAGCTGCCGTTGAAGCCGAAGCTGACCGAACCGCCGGTGGCGAGCGTGCCGTTGTATGTCTCGTTGGCGGCGGTCACGGCGGCACCGCTCTGGCTGAACTTCGCGCTCCAGCCGCTGGTGACCTGCTGGTTGCCGGCGTACGACCACTTCACGGCCCAACTCGACTTGGCCGCGCTATTGTTGGTGACGGTCACCGAGGCGGTGAAGCCGGTGGACCACTGGTTCTGCACCTTGTAGTCGACCGTGCAGGGAATCGCGGCGAGACCCGCGCCGGGGGGCGCGGCGGCCACCGCGGCGCCGGTGGCACCGGCGACCAGCGCCATGGAGGCGAGGATCGCTGTTCGGGTACGGCTCATGAGTGCGGGTGTCCTCTCGTGTTCCTGTGTACGGATGAGAAGCGCCTTGCCGTGAGGGGGAGTCGACGCACCGGCCGATGGCGCGCGGGGGGTCGCGCGGTCCGGCCCCGAAGGCCGGGGTACGGCAGGGCGCGGTCGTCGGACCACGTCATGACCCGGTCGGTGAAGGAGTGCGCGCAGGTGTTCTCGCCCGCCGGGCAGGGCCCGCGGCGGCAGCGCGGAGCACGACTAAAAGACCTGAACGCGGGGGGTGTCGCATGAGCGACTCCTTGCAGATCGGGCGCGTCGTTGCGGACGCGTCGACTCACGGAATCGCTCCCACTGGTGTCAACGAAGCTAGCGCCAAGTGACGGTAAAGGACAGAGAGCTACCGATGTTTCCAGCAGATGTCTACGTCGAATCAATTCGAGTCTTCAAACACCTTGACCCTTGACACCCCTGTCCTCAATATGGGAGCGCTCCCACTGGTTCAAGGCTTGTTGCTCCTCCCCACTTCTCCACGAGCACCTCCGAGCCCGCTAGGAGGAACCAGCACCATGCACCCCCGAAACAGACGCCGCGTCACGCGGCGGTTCTGGACCGCTGTCACGGCGGCCCTCGCGCTCCCCCTGACCCTGCTCGCGACGGGCACGACTCCCGCTCAGGCGGCGGCTGTTCAGTGCAGCGTCGACTACAAGACCAATGACTGGGGCTCCGGTTTCACCGCGGACGTCACGATCACCAACCGCGGTACGGATGTCATCAACGGCTGGACACTGACGTACGCCTACGCGGGCAACCAGAAGCTCAGCAACGGCTGGAACGGCACTTGGTCCCAGTCCGGGCAGACGGTCACCGCGCAGAACGCGGCATACAACGCGACGATCGCCGCCGGGGCGGCCGTCAGCACCGGTGGGCAGTTCACGTACAGCGGCGCCAACGCGGCGCCGACGTCGTTCGCGATCAACGGGACGACCTGCGCCGGGGCCCACCAGCCGCCGGTCACCGTGCTGACGAGTCCGGCCGCGGGCGCGGTCTACTCGCAGGGCACCGCGGTACCGATGGCGGCCACCGCGGCCGCTGCGGACAGCGCGACTATCACCAAGGTCGAGTTCTACGACGACACCACGCTGCTCGGCACGGACACGACCGCGCCGTACACGTACTCGGCCACCGGTCTGGCCGTGGGCGCCCACTCGCTGCTGGCGAAGGCCTACGACAGCCTGGGCGCGTCGGCGCCGTCCACGCCGGTAGGCATCACGGTCGCCTCGGGTCCCGCCGTGGTCGCCGTACCGACCCAACTCGGCGTGCAGCAGGGCAAGTCGGCGACGTACGACATCAAGCTGTCGACGCAGCCGAGCGCGAACGTGACCGTGACGACGGCCCGCGCGAGCGGCAACACGGGGCTGTCGGTGACGGGTGGCGCCTCGCTCACCTTCACGCCGGCGAACTGGAACACGGCGCAGAAGGTGACGGTCACCGCCGACGCCACGGGCACCGGATCGGCGGCCTTCGACTCCACGGCCACCGGTCACGCCAAGGCGACGGTCACCGTCACGGAGCTGGCGGCCTCGAAGGTGTACGACGCCCGCTTCCTGGACCTCTACGGCAAGATCACCAACCCGGCGAGCGGCTACTTCTCCCCCGAGGGCATCCCGTACCACTCGGTCGAGACGCTGGTCGTCGAGGCGCCGGACCAGGGCCACGAGTCCACGTCGGAGGCGTACAGCTACCTCCTGTGGCTCCAGGCCATGTACGGCAAGGTGACGGGCGACTGGAGCAAGTTCAACGGCGCCTGGACGATCATGGAGAAGTACATGATCCCCACCCACGCCGACCAGCCGACCGGCTCCTTCTACAACCCGTCGAAGCCGGCTACGTACGCCCCCGAGATGGACCTGCCGAGCCAGTACCCGGCCAAGCTGGACACCGGTGTCTCGGTCGGCACCGACCCGCTGGCGGCCGAGCTGAAGAGCACGTACAACACGGACGACGTGTACGGCATGCACTGGCTCCAGGACGTCGACAACGTGTACGGCTACGGCAACTCGCCCGGCAAGTGCGAGGCGGGCCCGACGAACGCCGGCCCCTCCTACATCAACACCTTCCAGCGCGGACCGCAGGAATCGGTGTGGGAGACCGTCCCGCAGCCGACCTGCGACATGTTCAAGTACGGCGGCAAGAACGGGTACTTGGACCTGTTCACCGGTGACGCCTCGTACGCGAAGCAGTGGAAGTTCACCGACGCCCCGGACGCCGACGCGCGCGCCGTGCAGGCCGCGTACTGGGCGGACGTCTGGGCGAAGCAGCAGGGCAAGGGCGGTGACGTCTCGGCGACCGTCGGCAAGGCCGCGAAGATGGGCGACTATCTCCGCTACGCCATGTACGACAAGTACTTCAAGAAGATCGGCAACTGTGTCGGGCCGTCCACCTGCCCCGCCGGTACCGGCAAGGACGCCTCGTCCTATCTGCTGTCCTGGTACTACGCGTGGGGCGGCGCCACCGACACCTCGGCGGGCTGGGCCTGGCGCATCGGCTCCAGCCATATGCACGGCGGCTACCAGAACCCGCTGGCCGCGTACGCGCTCAGCTCGTACGCCGATCTGAAGCCCAAGTCGGCGACAGGGCAGGCGGACTGGACGAAGTCGCTGCAACGGCAGGTCGAGTTCTACCGCTGGCTCCAGTCCAACGAGGGTGCCATCGCGGGCGGCGCGACCAACAGCTGGGCGGGCCGCTACGCGACCCCGCCGGCCGGTACGCCGACCTTCTACGGCATGTACTACGACGAGCAGCCGGTGTACCACGACCCGCCGTCCAACCAGTGGTTCGGCTTCCAGGCGTGGTCCATGGAGCGGGTCGCCGAGTACTACCAGCAGACGGGCAACGCGGCGGCCAAGAGCGTCCTGGACAAGTGGGTCGACTGGGCCCTGTCCAAGACGACGATCAACCCGGACGGTACCTACCGTATCCCGGCGACACTCCAGTGGTCGGGCGCACCCGACACCTGGAACGCCACAACTCCGGGTGCCAACGCGGGACTTCACGTCACCGTCGCCGACTACACCAACGACGTGGGCGTGGCGGCGGCGTACGCCAAGACGCTGACGTTCTACGCCGACCGCTCCGGTGACACCGAGGCGGCGACGACGGCGAAGGCGCTGCTGGACGGCATGTGGTCCAACTACCAGGACTCCCGGGGCATCGCCGTCCCGGAGACCCGGACGGACTACAGCCGGTTCGGCGACGCCGTCTCCATTCCGTCGGGCTGGACGGGCAAGATGCCGAACGGCGACGCGATCAACTCGTCGTCGACGTTCCTCTCGCTCCGCTCCTTCTACAAGAACGACCCCAACTGGTCGAAGATCGAGGCGTACTTGGCCGGTGGCGCCGCGCCCTCGTTCACCTATCACCGGTTCTGGGCGCAGGCGGACATCGCGCTGGCGATGGGTTCGTACGCGGAGCTTCTCGAATAGCCCCCGCGGGGCGCTCCGCGGGTTGGGCGGTGTTTGATCTGCGGGCCCGCTGTGGCTGGTCGCGCAGTTCCCCGCGCCCCCCTGAGCGCCCGAGGCTCCGTGTATAAGGCCCCGTCACCGGACGACGGGGCCGACCAGCCGGGCGGCCCTTCCCGCACTGGGGCCGCCCGGCGACTCACTTCTCGCATGGAAAGCGCCTCCCCCCACGAAAGGACCTCCCGTGCGAAGAACCCGTATCCTCACGGCCGTCCTCGCGCTCACGGCCGGTCTGCTCGCCGGCGCTCCGTCCGCGCTCGCGACCGGCGGCCCGGCGAAGGCGCCGCTCGCGGCGGACACGTACACCTGGAAGAACGCCCGGATCGACGGTGGCGGTTTCGTCCCCGGCATCGTCTTCAACCGCACCGAGAAGAACCTGGCGTACGCGCGCACGGACATCGGCGGCGCCTACCGCTGGCAGGAGTCGACGAAGACCTGGCTCCCGCTGACGGACTCGGTCGGCTGGGACCGCTGGGGCCACACCGGGGTGGTCAGCCTCGCCTCCGACTCCGTGGACCCGGACAAGGTGTACGCGGCTGTCGGCACGTACACCAACAGCTGGGATCCCGGGAACGGTGCCGTGCTGCGGTCCGGTGACCGGGGCGCGAACTGGCAACGGGCCGATCTGCCCTTCAAGTTGGGCGGCAACATGCCCGGCCGGGGCATGGGTGAACGTCTCGCCGTCGACCCGAACCGCAACAGCGTGCTGTATCTGGGCGCGCCCAGCGGCAAGGGCCTGTGGCGGTCGACGGACTCGGGGGCGACCTGGTCCCAGGTGGCGAACTTCCCCAACGTCGGGAATTACATACAGGATCCGACCGACACCAGCGGGTACGCCAGCGACAACCAGGGCATCGTCTGGGTCACCTTCGACGAGTCGACCGGTACGCCGGGCAGCGCGACCCGCACGGTCTATGTCGGGGTCGCCGACAAGGACAACGCGGTGTACCGCTCGACGGACGCGGGCGCTACCTGGTCGCGGCTGGCCGGGCAGCCCACCGGGTATCTGGCCCACAAGGGCGTACTGGACGCGAAGAACGGCTACTTGTACCTCCCGTACAGCGACAAAGGCGGCCCGTACGACGGCGGCAAGGGCCAGTTGTGGCGGTACGCGACGGCCACCGGCACCTGGGCGAACATCAGCCCGGTGGCGGAGGCGGACACCTCCTACGGCTTCAGCGGGCTGACGGTCGACCGGCGCAGGCCGGGCACGGTGATGGCGACGGCGTACAGCTCCTGGTGGCCCGACACCCAGATCTTCCGCTCCACGGACAGCGGCGCCACCTGGACGAGGGCCTGGGACTACACCTCGTACCCGAACCGCTCCAACCGCTTCACGATGGACGTCTCGTCCGCCCCGTGGCTGACCTTCGGCGGGAACCCGGCGCCGCCCGAACAGACCCCGAAACTCGGGTGGATGACGGAGTCGCTGGAGATCGACCCGTTCGACTCGAACCGCATGATGTACGGCACGGGCGCGACGATCTACGGCACGGAGAACCTCACCAACTGGGACAGCGGCAGCCAGTTCACCATCAAACCGATGGTCCAGGGCCTGGAGGAGACGGCCGTCAACGACCTGGCCGCTCCGCCGTCCGGCGGTGCGGTGCTGCTCAGCGCGCTCGGTGACCTGGGCGGCTTCCGGCACACTGATCTCACCAAGGTCCCCTCGATGATGTTCACTTCACCGACCTTCACGACGACCACGAGCCTGGACTTCGCCGAGACGAACCCGGGGATCGTGGCCCGTGTCGGCGACCTGGACTCGGGCCCGCATGTCGCGTTCTCGACGGACAACGGCGCCAACTGGTTCGCGGGCAGCGACCCTTCGGGTGTCTCGGGCGGCGGCACGATCGCGGCGGCGTCGGACGGCGGCCGGTTCGTGTGGAGCCCGGCGGGCACGGGCGTGCGGTACGCGACGGGCTTCGGTACGTCGTGGTCGGAGTCGGCGGGCATTCCGGCGGGCGCGACCGTCGAGTCGGACCGAGTGGACCCGAAGACGTTCTACGGCTTCAAGTCGGGCAAGTTCTATGTGAGTTCGGACGGCGGGGCGACCTTCACGGCGTCGGCGGCGACCGGTCTCCCGGCCGGTGACAGTGTGCGCTTCAAGGCGCTGCCGGGCACGAAGGGCGACATCTGGCTGGCGGGCGGCGCGACGGACGGCGCGTACGGCCTGTGGCACTCCACGGACGGCGGTACGACGTTCACCAAGCTGCCGAACGTCGACCAGGCCGACACGATCGGCTTCGGCAAGGCGGCGACGGGTGGGGCCTACCAGACGCTCTACACCAGCGCGAAGATCGGCGGCGTGCGCGGGATCTTCCGCTCCACGGACAAGGGTGCGACCTGGACGCGTATCAACGACGATGCCCACCAGTGGGGTTGGACGGGCGCGGCGATCACCGGTGACCCGAGGGTGTACGGGCGCGTGTACGTGTCGACCAACGGGCGCGGTGTCGTCTACGGCGAGTCGTCCGACGCGGGCGGGGGCGGCGGAGGCGGCACGGACCCGCCGCCGACACCCACAGGGGCCTGTGCGGTGACGTACAAGGTCATCAGCGAGTGGGCGGGCGGCTTCCAGGCGGATGTGAAGCTCAGCAACACGGGCACAACCGCCTGGAACGGCTGGTCACTTGGCTGGTCCTTCCCGAGCGGCCAGAGCGTCTCCCAGCTCTGGAACGCCGACTACACCCAGTCGGGCGCGGCGGTGAAGGTGAAGAACCTCAACTGGAACGCGAACGTGGCGGCGGGCTCGTCGGTGAGCTTCGGGTTCACGGGCAACCGGTCGGGGACGAACGGAAAACCGACCGCCTTCAAGCTGGGCGACCAGAACTGCTCGGTCGTCTGATCCGCCCCGGTGGGTGTGTGCCCGGCGGAGCGCACACCCACCGGGCACACACACGCACCGGTGATCCGCCACTCGGGCCTGTCGTCACCCCGGCTTCCGGAAAACCCGGAGGTTGAACACCGGGTCCGGGCGCGGCCGGTCCTGGTCGGGCAGCGCCTCCAGGCGGGCGGCGAAGCCGTCGGCGAGCGGGTGGCCCGGCGGCAGCGTCATGAACCATCCGCGCCGCAGGTCCGCGACGGCCCGCCGGGGACTGCGCCCCTGGCCGCGCCCCCGGAAGCGGGCCTCCCCGGCCGGCACCAGCCCGTGCCCGACGGCATGCGCCTCGACGACGGCCGCCGCGTCCGGCGCCGCACGCCACGGGCGCGAGGCGAGGACGGCGTCGATGTCACTGCCCACGTTGTGCGAGGCGCCCTTGTCGACGGTGGTGACATAGACCCCGCCCGGCCGCAGCACCCGCGCGCACTCCCCGATGATGTCCCGGACGTCCTCGTCCCGCCCGGCGAGATGCAGCAGCCACACACTCGTGACCGCGTCCAACCGGCCGCCCGGAAAGGGGAGTTGGCGACTGTCGGCGAGTACGACGGCCCCCGGCAGCCGGGCGGCGGCCCGCCGCGCCATCGCGTCGGTCAGGTCGACGCCCGTCACCCGCATACCTGCCCGGCCGGCCGCGAGCCGCCGGGTCACGATGCCCGTCCCGCATCCCACGTCGAGCAGGCTGCGCACCCCTTCGGGCACCAGGCTCAGCACGGCCTCCGCGGCGGCCGCCGCCCTGGGCTCGCCGCCGCGGAGTCCGTCGTACCGCTCCGCCTCCTGGTTGTAGTCCAGCACAGGCGTGCTCCCGCTCCCCCGCCGGCCCGGTCAGCTCGCCCCGTGGCCCGGCGCGAGGGCCTCGACCCTGCGGGCGAGCTCGAAGTCCAGGTCCGTGACAGCGCCGCCCGCGCTGTGGGTGTTCACGGTGAGTGACACCGTGTTGTAGCCGAGGGTGAGGTCGGAGTGGTGGCCCAGTTCCTCCTGGACCTGGGCGATGTGGATGACCAGGGCCGTCGCGGCGAAGTGCGAGCCGAGGCGGTAGGAGCGGGCGATGCGGTCCCCGGCGAGCGACCAGCCCGGCAGCTCCCCCAGCCGGTCCTCGATCACCTTCTGCGACAGCGGTTCGACGGACATGGCCACGCTCCTTCCCTGATGGGTCCTCTCAGCGTGCCACAGGGCGGGCGTCTCGGCCCAGGTCAGACGGGTTCCGGGCGGCCGTTTCACCCTTCGGGGGCCGACCACCCGTTCGTTCGCCCCCCTGGTGCCGCTCCTCGGCTACGGTCGTCGTATGACCACGGCCCCGACCGGCGGCACCGCCCGCCCCATCCGCCCCGCGAACAAGACCGACAAGACTCGCAAGGCGCACAAAACCCACAAGGGGGCCGGGCCGCTGCTGCGGGCCTGGCGGGAGCGGCGGCGCGTCAGCCAGCTCGAACTGGCGCTGCGGGCAGATTCGTCCGCCCGTCACATCAGCTTCGTCGAGACCGGCCGGTCCCGCCCGAGCGAGGAGCTGCTCCTGCGGCTCGCGGAGCACCTGGACGTCCCGGTCCGGGAGCGCAACGCCCTTCTCCTCGCGGCCGGTTACGCCCCGCGTTTTCGTGAGACCCCGCTCGACGACCCGGCGCTGGAGTCCCTGCGCCAGGGCATCGAGCGGCTGATCCAGGGGTACGAGCCCTACCCGGCGTTCGTCGTCGACGCCACCTACGACATCGTGGCCGCCAACCGGGGCATCCTGGCGCTTCTCGACGGTCTCCCCGAGGCCCTGCTGGCGCCGCCCATCAACGCGATGCGCCTCACCCTGCATCCGGAGGGCCTGGCCCCGCGCATCCGCAACCTTCCCGAGTGGCGCGGGCATCTGCTCGCCCAGATGGAACGCCAGATCGCCCTGTCCCGTTCGGCTCCGCTGCGCGCGCTGTACGACGAGGTCGCCGCGTACCCGGTGCCGGGTGCGGAGGAGAGCCCGGCGGGCCGGACGCCCGATCCCGTGCCCGCGTTCGCGTTGCCCATGCGGATCGAGCACGAGGGCCAGGTGCTGTCCTTCATCTCGTCGATCTCGACCTTCAACACCCCGATGGACGTCACCGTCGCCGAGCTGGCCATCGAGACGCTCCTCCCGGCCGACCCGGCGACGGTCAAGTTCCTTCACTCCATGGTGAGTTGACGTGCCCTCAGGGACACGTGCTGAAGCGCGGCGAATCCGGCCACCACGGCCGCCTGCGCCACCGCCCACACGGCTCCGACCGCGGTCGGCGAGAGCCACAGCACCAGCGCGACGCAACTGAGCGCCGCCCAGGCGAGGTTGGCCTCGATCACCAGGCGCACCGGAAGCGCGGCCGGCTGCTTGCTCGATGCCAGCCAGCCGACTCCGGCAGTGAACACGGCGAGAAACAGGCCGAGTTCGACGAGCAGCCCCGAGCCGACACCGAGGAGGCGGCCGAGCGGTCCGGACGCCACCAGGTAGGCGAGCGCGTTGGATCCGGTCACCAGCGCGTCCAGCGCCAGGAAGCGGCGCAGCATCACGGACGGTTCGGTGGTGCGGGCGGCGAGTACGGCGATCTGGGGTGCGGACATGGCGGATCACCCTCCGTCGAGGAAAAGGTCACGGTCCGGGGGCCGGGTTCCGGTTCGGAGTGCGCCGCCCGGAACCCGGTGGCACCACTCTTCCGCCCGGCCCGGCGACGGTCGATTACCTCCCACGTAATCCACTTGGCTCGAACCTGTCAGGTCGGTAGCGGAACATGACACACTGCTCGCGTTGATTCGGCGCGTAGGGGAGGCGTGGCGTGAGCGAGCGGCGGGCTGCGCCCACCGTGGGCCAGGTGGTGCTCGGGAGACGGCTCCAGGAGCTGCGCGAGGCCGCCGGGCTGAGGCGGGAAGAGGCCGCGAAGATCCTTCGGGTGGCCCCGGCGACCGTACGTCGGATGGAAATGGCCGAGGTATCCCTCAAGATCCCTTATGTGCATGTGCTGTTGACAGCATACGGCGTCCCCCCGGAGGAAGTGTCCACATTCGTTTGCCTGGCCGAGGAGGCGAACGAGCCCGGCTGGTGGCAGCGGTTCTCGGACGTCCTGCCGGACTGGTTCAGCATGCATGTGAGCCTGGAGGGCTCCGCCAGGCTGATCCGCTCCTACGAACCGCACTTCGTTCCTGGCCTGTTGCAGACCCCGGAGTACGCGCGTGCCGTCATGGAGGCGGGGACTATCGGGCACACGGGCCCCGAGGCGGTCGAGCGGCATGTGTCGCTGCGGATGGCCCGGCAGAAGCTGCTGACGCGTGAACACCCGCCGCACCTCTGGGTGATCATCGACGAGACGGTGCTGCGCAGGCCCGTGAGCATCCACGGCGAGGTCATGCGCGACCAGTTGGACCGGCTCCTCGACGCCTCGGAGAGCGGCCATGTCACCATCCAGGTAGCGGAGTTCCTGGACGGCCCGCATCCGGGCACGTCGGCGCCCTTCGAGCTGTTCCGCTTCGCCGAGCCTGAACTGCCCGACATGGTGTACACGGAGTATCTGACCGGTGCGCTGTATCTGGACTCCCGCCGGGAGGTCGCCTCGCATCTGGAGGTCCTGGACCACATGACGGCGGCTGCCGCGTCGGCCCAGCGCACCAAGGAGATCATCGCCGAGTACCGCGACGGCTACTGATCCACTGGTCGGCCGGGCCCATTTGCTGACCGGTTCACCGGCTCGCCGGACCTACGGAACGAACTCACGGCACTCGAGGAGCACATCGCCATGACCCCAGCCGAGGGCGCGCCCACCCGCATGGACACCAGCAGACCCCATCCCGCCCGGGTCTACGACTGGTGGCTCGGCGGGAAGGACAACTACCCGGTGGACGAGGAGCTGGCCCGCAGGATCCTCGCCGTGGACGGCACGGTGCTGCGCGGGGCGCGTGCCAACCGCCGGTTCATGCAACGTGCGACGCGGGCCGCCGCCGAGGCCGGGATCCGCCAGTTCCTGGACATCGGTACGGGCATCCCCACCGAGCCGAACCTGCACCAGGTGGCCCAGAGCGTCGCCCCCGAGGCCAAGGTGGTGTACGCGGACAACGACCCGATCGTCCTGCGGCACGCCCAGGCCCTGTTGCGCGGCACGGCCGAGGGCTCGACCGAGTACGTGCACGCCGACGCCCGCGACCCCAGGACGATCCTGCGGCTGGCCGCCGAGTCCCTGGACCTCACCCGGCCCGTCGCGCTGTCCCTGGTCGCGCTGACCCACTACCTGGGCGACGACCCCGGGGGCGACGACGTGTACGGCCTGCTGAAGACGTACGTCGACGCGCTCGCCCCCGGCAGCTACCTGATCCTCTCCCAGGTCACCCCGGACCTCAGCCCCGAGGCCATCACGAAGGCGGCCGAGCACTTCCGCCGCAGCGGCACGCCGTTCTATCCGCGTCCGCTGGCCGACTTCCACCGTTTCTTCGACGGCCTGGAACTGCTGGGCCCCGGCGTGATCCCCGTCTACGGCTGGCGCCCGGAGCCGGAGGACGTGGCGGCCCAGGCCGAGGGCATCGTGCCGGTGTACGCGGGCGTGGCCCGCAAGCCCTGAGGCCGGGGCTCGAAAGCCGATGCCGCGCACCTCGGACATCGAGGGGCGCGGCAGGGGCCGTGAGCGAGCGTCAGGCGAACGTCAGGCGAGCTTCGCCGACAGCGTGATCGTCGTGCCGGTCAGGGCCTTGCTGACCGGGCAGTTCTCCTTGGCGTTCTCGGCGGCGGCGACGAAGGCGTCCTCATCGATGCCGTCCACGGTGCCTTCCACGGTGAGGTGGATGCCGGTGATGCCCTCACCCGGCTGGAAGACGACGTCGGCCGACGTCGTGAGCTTGGTGGCCGGGGTGCCCGCGCCGGCCAGGGCGTGCGAGAACGCCATGGAGAAGCAGCTGGAGTGGGCGGCGGCGATCAGCTCCTCGGGGCTGGTCTTGCCGTTCGCGTCCTGGGCGCGCGAGGCCCACGTCACGGGCTGGGCGGCGATGGCACCGGAGGAGTCGAAGGTGACAACGCCGTTGCCCTCCAGCAGGTTGCCTTCCCAGACGGTGTGTGCAGAGCGCGTGGTAGCCACGGTTCTTCCTTTCGCGTGTGGTCCCGAAGCCGGGGTTCCGTATGGTCCCATCCGATCACACTCCGACCCCACTTGCCGTTCACTGCACGCGAAAGACCGGCCCACGCGCGGTGAACGGCAGACGAGCGCCGTGTGGAATCAGATAGGCGTGCTCGCGCCGCACCCGCAGTACGTCGCACCAGCCGTCCGTGATGACCAGGACGGGCGCCCCCGGTGGAAAGTCGTCGGCCCGGTGCAGCAGGTCGATGCCCGGCTGGAGCACCGTCCCGCCGCGCCCGCGCACCCGGACCCGCCCGGCGATCTCACTGACCGGCAGATAGCCCGCGTCGTGCGCGGCGGCATCGCAGAACACGACCCGCGCGGCCGGTACGTCCCGTGCTCCGGCGTACGAGGCGATCGCGCCCAGCGCCTTCCCGAGCAGCGTCCGGTCCATCGACCCGGAGGTGTCCAGGACGACCCCGAACGTGCAGCGGGCGATCTCCTCGGGCGGGAAGTACCGTCCCGCGCGCGGGATGTCGGGGGTGGACGACTGGCGGCGCGAGGGACGCGCGTACGACCGTACGGGCTCCGGACGGGGCACGAACTCGTCGAACCAGCGGGCGAGTCGGGCGTCCCAGTGCAGCGGCGGATGGTTCAGAGCGCGGATCTCCTCGACCAACCCGCCGGGAAGGTAACCCCGTTCATGCTGCTGGTGCAGGTTCAGTCCCTGGCCGAGGCCGCGCCGGTAGAACTCGTCGAGGTCGACATGCTCGCGCGGTGAGCCCAGCGGGGCGCCCAGGACATCGCAGGCGCCCTTTCCGCGCAGGGTGGACAGGCGGCGCATCCGGCGCAGGTCGTGCGCGATCCGGTCGTACACCTCCTCCGCCGACAGACCCTTCAACTCGGCGTCGTACAGCAGCCCTTCGGGTGGCGTGCCGACGTCCATCTCCGTCAGCCAGCCGTTGATGACGTAGTCACAGGCGACGTTGAAGACGTACGGGTCGCGGGTGCCGCAGCGGTCGCCGTGGCGCAGGGCGGCGTGCAGCATCTCGTGGGCGAGGACGAACCGCCATTCCTCGTCCTCCATCTGCCGCAGCGGGTTGACGTAGATCTCGCCCGCCTCGGCGTTGACGGCGGCGACGGAGATGCCGTGGGCCTGGGCGAGTTCGAGGTCGGCGACGAGCTCGATGCCGGCCGCGATGCCGCCGAGCAGCGGGTAGGAGGTGACGAACCAGCTCAACGCCTTTTCCCAGGGCCGTACTTGAGCCGCGTCGTCGGACATGGACTCGCGTCGGCCACCGGCCACGTCCATCGCCGTCGCCATCGTGCGGGTGAGCGCGTGGGCGAACGCGAGCTGCCAGTCGGGGACCGACGGGGCCCACTTGTCGTACGGTTCGAGCCACTGGTCGGGCCCACCGCCCGCCGTACCGCACCGCTCGAACACGGCCGGGACCGAGCCCGCGCGCCGCCAGCGGGCGGCGAGCTGCTCCTCGTCGCCGTCCGGGTAGGCGGACGGCAGGTGTTCGGGGGCGGTGCCGACGGAGAAGCCGAGCAGGAAACGGTTGACCACGACGCAGCGGGCGGCGATGTCGTAGCGGTCGGGCTGGACGCGCTCGCCCTTGGCCGCGGGAACGTGCCCGAAGCCGAGGTGGATGAGGCCGTGCGCGACCGCCCACGCCCATTCGGCCGGTTCGGCCCGGCGGGTGGGGTGGGCGTGCAGCACCCCGTCGGAGTCGACGCGCACCAGTCCGTCGTCGGGCGTCAGGAAGCAGTCCCGGGTGGTCCGGCAGACCTTCAGGTCCACCGAACCGAGCGCCGGGTTGGCGCGCACGAGGGCGATTCCCGCCTCGAACGCCTCCGCCGCAAGGTCTCTCTTCTTCTTCTGCGCCTGCCTGCCCGCCCGGCTCACCGCCGCGCCTCGACGAGCCGGGGCATGTCCCGCGCCGCCTCGACCAGGAACCAGGCGGGCAGCAGGGGGTTGCCGTCGGCGTCGGAGGCGATGACGCTCTGCGCGACCTCCACGGAGATCTCGGCGAGCTGCACGAGCAGCGACTTCGCGCGGTACGCCGCCTCCCGCCCGTTCGGCGACATGTGCCCCTTGCTGGCGGGGAGTTCCTTGACGAGCCGGCCGCGGAACGACTCGGCGAGGTAGTACAGCAGGTCGCGGTCCTCGACGCGGTGGGGCCAGCGCGCGTCGCCCTTGATGATCGCGTCGACGCCGAAACGGCTGCGCACGATCTTGACGTACCCGCAGAACGCGACGGCGTGCGTCGGCGTGAGCGCGCCGTGCGCGATCACCTTCAGGGTCTCCTCGTCGAGCGCGGGCCCGAAGGAGTGCAGGGCGTCGGAGAGCATGTGCCAGGAGCGGGGTGTGGAGAAGGGCTCCTCGGTCTTCGGGGCGTGAGGTCCGGTACGAACAGTGTTGCGACCAGTGTGGGGACGGCGGCGCGGGAGCGCAGCCCATTTTCCGGCGGTGCGCGCTCAGCCGGCCCTGCGGTCACCGGGAGTTCCCAGGGGCACCTGCGGCCCGTTGCACTCGCGCAGCCAGCGCCGCAGTACGCGGTGGATGTGCTCGGCGCCGACCAGTTCCTCCCCGTCCCGGGCCGCCGCCGACAGCCCGAGGGGCGCCAGCAGGAAGGGTCGGCCCTGGTCGCCGCCGAGTCCGCCGTGCGAGCCGATCTGCTCCTCGAAGGCGAGCACCTCGCCCGTGGCCGGTTCGTACCAGGAGTTGACCATGATGTCGGCGGCGTGCGGGAAGGAGTGCGTGCGGCGCACCGCGCTCGCCGCGCCGGGCCCGAAGTCGGCGAGGAATGCGCTGTGTTCACCGTTCGGCGTGTCCAGCGCGTCCAGCGCGTCCACCGGGATCTCCACCCCGTTCGCGCCCAGCACCAGCCCGCCGTGCTCCTCGCTGGCGACGAGGACGAAGCCGACGCCGGGATGGCTGGCGAGGGTGGCGAGCAGCGCCGGATGGCGGGCGTCGATCTCCTCCCTGGTCATCCGGTGGTGCACGTCCGGGAAGGAGATGAGCCCGAGGTTGCCGGAGGCCAGCACCAGGGGTTCCGAGCGGTGACCGGTGGGCACGTGCCACCCCCCGTTCTCCTCGACGGGCCGGTGCAGCGCGGCGCGCACGGCGGCCCGCGCCTCGGCTCCGCTGTGGGTCCGCCGCGCCTTTCGCGGCACGGGCAGTCCGCAGCCGGCCCGGACCAGCTCGCCGAGGCCGAGCCCGTACCGCCCCCGGAAGGTCTCGCCGGGGCTCTGCCCGTGGTCGGAGAGGAGGACGATCCGGTACGGGCGGGGCGCGTGCTCGGCGACCCGCGCGATCAGCGCGACGGACCGGTCCAGGCGCTGGAGGACCTTCTCGGCGTCGCGGCTGTGCGGTCCGGAGTGGTGGGCGACCTCGTCGTAGGCGACCAGGTCGGCGTAGACGGCGGTGCGCCCGGCGAGCATGTCGCCCATCACGGCGGCGACGACCACGTCCCGCTCGACGACGGTCGCGAAGGCGCGGATGAAGGGGTAGAGGCCGCCGCGCGCGACCCGTGGGCGCCGCTTGCGCATCCGGGCCGCGGTCGACTGGCCGATCTCGCGGCCGACCTCGGCGACGAAGGACAGGGCGGTACGGACGGCGTTGGCGGGGTCGGAGAAGTAGGCGAAGTAGCCCGCGCGGGACCGGTTGTCCCGGCCGCGCCGCCCGGCGATGGACAGCACGAGGGCCTGCTCGTCGGCGCCGCCGCCGAAGAGGTTGCCCCGGCTGGCGCCGTCGACGGTGAGCAGTCCGCCGTCGCTGGTGCGTTCGACGGCCCGGCGCTGGAGTTCGACGGCGCTGGCGGGCCGGTTGCAGACCATGACCTCCCCGGTGTCCTTCTCGTACCAGCGGAAGGCCGGGATGTCGTGGTTGGTGCCGTGCAGGATGCCGAGCTGGCTGGCGCCGGTCTGGCTGGACCAGTCGGTGCGCCAGCCAGCTCGGCATCC
>NZ_LIQQ01000154.1 GCF_001418565.1 Streptomyces graminilatus
CCCCTGGACGCCCGCCCCGTGCCCGCTCACCCGTGCCCGTGATCGCCAGATCGTCCGATCGTCGAATGAGTTCAGAGTACAAGCCGTCTCCGACAGCAACTCAGCTCCTCGCGTCACAGATCCCCAACCCGGTTAACGTATGTGGTCACAGCACTAGCGGCGTTCCAAGGAATCGCCATGCTTGCACAACTCCCCCTTTCCCATTTGCCCCCATGGCGGCTTTCGCTACCTTCATATTTCACCTCGCCGTCGAGCAGGTGGATGAAGGTGCACAAGCCGACGGTTGCGCTTCTTGCTGTTCCCGTCGCATGATGCTTGGGGATGATCGCGGTAGGCAACCTTCAGTATCGGAACTGGAATGCTCGGCAGATGCTGATTGCGTACTCATTCACCTGGACAGGGCTCACGATCGGCACGTTTCCGCCCAGGAAGCTAATATCCGGCGCGATACCAGGCGACACTGTACATTTCGGTCACCTTCATGTGTTTCTTGGCGTTCGTCCTCGCGAATTGACCGCAGGTCACCCGCCCCAGAACGCTGGGATTAAGGCAACAGAAGGTCCGAAGGTAATTGGTCAACCCACAGTGATGCCCCGAGGCCGGCCGAGCGCAACACCAAGACCAGCAGAAGCCGGATGACTGGCTTGCGCATGAAGTGTTCGTGCGCGACCGCCATCTCTGCAGGGCGTTGCATGCTCTCCAGTTTCATCGACTCCGAGGGATACCCGGCGGATGATCGGCGTGCAGCTGAACATCGGCGAGAACAGCAGGTGATCACGAGTATGGAACCCCCGATCCGCATACCTCAGCCGCTGGAGGAGTCCCCCTCTACGCGGCCGCGGCCAGGACGACTTACCGCAACAGGCGTGTCAGCCGGTCTGTCACGGTTGGGGTGGCTGGATGCGCTACGCGGGCTCGCCGCACTCGTCGTGGTGTTCGACCATTCCTCGTACTCCTATATGTCGGAGTTCCGGCAGGAGTTGATGCCTCAGTTCAACACCAGCCGCTACGGCATCATGGTGTTCTTCCTGGTCAGCGGCTATATCATTCCCGCTTCCCTGGAACGCCGGGGCAGCGTCCGGACGTTCTGGATCGGACGACTGTTCCGCGTGTACCCACTGTGGGCGACTGCCGTCGCCGCACTCCTTGCCCTCGACATGCTGGGCTTCGCAGAGCGGCGTGAGTTCCACGGGCAGGGCGCCGCCGCGGTCGCCCTCGCCCATGTGACCATGCTCCAGGAGCTGTTGGGGACACCCAGTGTCCTACTCGTCCTGTGGACGCTCTCGTACGAGATGGCCTTCTACCTGCTCGTCGTCGCCCTCTTCACGGTCCGTCTGCATCAGCGGTCGGCGGCGATCGCCGTGACCCTGGCCGTGCTCGCCGCCGTGAGCGTAGCGGCGGGGGTCGCGCTACCGGTCTCCGCCGTCTCCGACATGTTTGGCAGGGGCCCGCTGATCGTGCTCGCTGCCGTCGTCATGGTCGTCGCCATCTGTTGTGCGTGCTCCACTTCACCCGCACTGCGCGTGTTCGGAGGCGTGTCGGGCGGGGCGCTGGCGCTCGTCCTGGCGCCGCTCAACGGCACCGTCCCCACGTGGGAGGGCCTGGTCATCCTGGCCGTGATGTTCCTCGGCACCGCCGTCTACCGGGCCGAGCACGGTCAGAGCACGTGGCGGCTCGCGGCCTGCGCGGCCGCCGTGGTACTGGTCTGTGCCGTGGGAAGCGCGTACTGGCACGGTGACGCATCAAACTTCACCCGGCGCGGCTGGATTACGGCGTTCCTGCTGGCCATGGTTACCTTCGGCATCGGGCTGGCGTTGCGCCGCCGACGGATATCGCGCTGGCTGGTCTGGCTGGGAACACTCAGTTACTCGGTCTACCTGGTGCACCCGGTGCTGCTGGCAGTGAGCGACCACATCTTCGGCCGGTGGCGGCACGACAGTCTCGGAGCCACAGTGGCCTTCTACGGCGTGCTGCTACCGGTGTGCGTGCTGACCTACCGATACGTCGAAGTGCCGTTCCAGAAATGGGGCCGGAAGCTGGCCCGTCGCGTGGAGCCGCAGTGACGAGCGCCCACGCCACGCACGCTCCAGATCCTGCCGGGTAGCTCGCCACGACCCATTGGATCGATTTAGCATCGATTTGCGCCGAAAATGGCCAGACTGCCCAAGTCGCTCGGTCCGGTGGAGCTGGAGGGATACGTCGTAGCCGAGCTGTGTGAGCCGGCCGACGAGTCGACGGGTCTGCCAAGACTTGTGGATGCGGTTGATGAAGTGGTCGGCTCCAAAGTCTTGGTGGGGGGTGCCTCGGGTGAGGATGTGCCAGACGGACACCAGGATCGAGTGTTCGACGGCAACGAAGGCTCACTTCTTGCCCCGGTGACCGACGAGCCGCCGGAAACCGGCTCATCGGCCACAGCGGCGACGTGACCATCCAGGTCGGCGATAAGCGGTATCCCCTTCGCGACCCGCCGACCTGCCTGGTCCTCGGCTCGCCCGCACCGGCGTGGCGTCCCCGAGAACAGGCCAGGCCGACCGGCCTGCCCGCACTCCCTTCACCGAATCACGTCCTCGCCAAGGAGCTGTGCGTCATGGCCAAGCAGCAGGCCGGCCCCGTATTCACCCTGACCTTTCTGATGCAGCGCCAGTCGCCTGAGCACGGGCGTGACGTCGCACCATTCGACGCTGGACGTCGAAGACCAGGTCAGGAGGGTTGCCGAACGCGTCGCCGGACCTTGATTTCCGGGGCTGACCTGCGCTGACGCGTCCGGCGGGCGAAGTGGCCGTGGAAGGGTGCAGGGGGCCCGTCGAGGGGACCCGCGGGACCTGGTCCACCTCACAGGCGGGCGCCGGGCCTGGCGCGGTGCGAGGGTGTTGGCTACGCGTGGTCGGGCGCGTGGTTGGCGGGCACGGTGTCCTCGGTTTCCTCGGCATGCAGGCCGGATCGGCGGTCGACCGGCCGCGGCGGGGGCGTGAAGCTCCTGCCGGCTCCCGGCACGCAGGGCACGGGACCAGTGCGACGTGAGGGTGGGACGGGTCGGCCGGGCAGGTGTAGAGCTGCAGTTTGTTGCCGCCTGCGATGTCGATCAGAGTGAAGTTGCCGCCCGGGGCGCCCAGGGGAGGCGGGGCCGGGTTCACCGGGTACTCCTCGGCGATCCAGGACTTGCTGATGGCGTCCCATTCCGAGGACGCGATGGTGAGAAGCGGGACCGTCTCGATGCCGCACTCGACGCAGGGGCGGTCGTCGGGGTCGGTGACGTCCCAGCTGGTCCACCCGCCGGTCTTCCAGCAAGGCGGTGGAAAGGTTGCCCAGGTACAGCTCGCCCAGATCGTTCGAGTACGGGCTGTACCGCGCGGGGTCGATCGTCTCCCGGCAGCTCACGTCGCCCAACTGGTCCCGGACCTCGTCCTCCAGATCCCTGAGGTTGGGGAATTCGGTGACAGGCTCCGGGGAGAACAGGCAGGGCTCCGGGAGGTAGTAGTCGAGTTGACGATCGGCGGCTCGGGCGGTGCGTCGAGGACGTCGGTGACAGTGGCGGAGGAGCGCCAGAAGATCGCAGTCCTGGAGGCGGCGTGTTCCGCGTGGTCGAAGGGGCACCACAGGACCTGGAGGAGGTCCGCGTCGGGCGGGCACAGGAAGGGGCTGTCGCGGGCGTAGAGCTGGGCGACGGGGAGGAGGGGGATCGGGCTGTCGAACCACGGGCGGCCCGCGTTGATCCGTTCCAGGGTCTCCTGTTCCTCAGGGGTCCACTGGGCCGACTTGGGGTCGAGGCGCAGCCGCTCGGCGGATGCGGCGCGGATGCGGCGGTGGAGCCGGACGTCGTCCGGTGAGAGGACCACCGGTGCCGTGTGACTGTTGTGCGGCTCGTCGCAGTACGGCCACGGTTCGTCGGCGGGCCACAGGAGCGTCCCACCGACGGAACTGTCGTGCACGGTTGGCGACCCGGGGCGTGGGTGCAGCCGGGTCGCCGTGCGCGCCAGCAGGGCCAGCTGAGGGAAGACCACGGTCACGTCGAGTGGCCGCGGCGGGTCGTGAACTCATGTCGGCTCTCGGTGGGCCGGCCTACTGGACCAGTTCGATGTGTGGATGGTTCGGGGATGCCGGGCAGACGTGGAGCTGCAGGTCGTAGCCGCCGGCGATGTCGATGAGGGTGAAGTCCGCGCGCGGGGTCGAGTTCGCCCGTTCCTCATCGGGCATCCAGCTCCCACTGCCGGAGTCCCATTCCGAGGACGCGATGGTGAGAAGCGGGGTCGTCTCGGTGCCGCATTCGGGGCAGGGGCGGGGCATGGGGTCGGTGAGGCCCCAGCGGGTCCAGCCGCCGGTCTTCCACCCGGGAGCGTGGCACAGGTTGCGGAAGTAGAACTCCTGCGGGTCCATCGCGCCGGTGCTGTCCCACGCGAATCCGGCTGTCTCCCACCGGCTCACGTCGCCCAACTGCTGCTGCAGTTCCTTGCCCAGCTCCATGGGGCTGGGGTAGTCGGTGACCTGTTCCGGAGCGAGCAGGCACGGTTCCGGGAGGTACCAGTCGAACTGGACCACGGGCGGCTCGGGCGGGGCATCGACGACGTCGGTGACGGAGGCGGAGGAACGCCAGACGAGGGCGGTTCGGGGGTGTGCGAACTCCGAGTGGTCACAAGGGCACCACAGGACCTGGAGAAGGTCGGTTCCGGGAGGGCTGCCAGGGAGAGGGACGTCGCGGGTGTGGAGCTGGGCCACGGGAATCATGGGGATTGGGCCGTCGAACCACGGATGGCCCTCGCTGAGCCGCTGCTCGATCTCCAGTTCCTCGGGCGTGGTCGCGGGTGCCTGGGGGTCACGGAGCCGTCGTTCGGCCGCTGCCGCGCGGATACGACGCAGGAGCCGAATCTCGTCCGGAGAGTGCATCTCGCTTGTCGCGTCTCTGTCGTGCGGCTCTTCGCAGTGGGGCCACGGCTCGTCGGCGGGCCACAGGAGGGGGCCGCCGACGGAGCTGTCGTGCACGGTCGGCGACCCCGGCCGCGGGTGCAGCCGGGTCGCCGTGCGCGCCAGTGGGGCCAGCTGAGGGAAGAGCGCGGTCACGTCGAACGGCCGCGGCGGGGTGGTGAAAGTCATACCGGCTCCCGATGGCGCGAACTGAACTGTGATCAGTTACCGAGGTTGTACAGCCCGGTGTTCTTCAGGGTGTTGGTGACGAATACGTTGGGGAACAGCTCCTCGGTCGTTCCGTCCGCCCGTTCGATATTAGCGTTCATGGTGACTCCCACCGGGATCGTGCTAGTGGCATCGTTGTAGACGGGCGTCACCTGGTAGAAGATCGCGTCGTCCGGTCCGAAGGCGGCGATGGAGCCTTTGATCCTCTTCTGTGCCATCGCCTCGTAGGTTCGCATGCTGGGCGTGCCGGTGTTCATCCCCGCCTGCCAGCACGGGACGAGATTGACCTGTATCCCCCTTCCGCCGGTGATGTTCGGAATCAGGTGACACCGGGCCAGCCCGTTGGTGAGCGAGTTGTCCGCCCTGAATTTCTGCGCGTCCTGCCAGCCCGGGATGTCTCCCTGTGCGGAGGTGCCCTCGGGGGCCGACCTCTCCAGGCATGCCTGTGCCTGGGTCGGCCTCTCTCCGGGCGGGCCGGCCGGGGTGGTCGTCTTGTTGACGTGGGGGACCGCTTCGGTGGTGTTCAGGATCCACCCGGCGCCGCTGGGAAGCGCGTTGATCGGTGTGGTGTCCAGGCAGCGGGCGTGCGGGCCGGTGTCCGGCAGAGTGAACTTCAACTCGAACCTGTCTGCGTCGATCACCCGCTGGTCCTTGAAACCGTCGGCGAGCTGTGTGTCGGCGAACTGCTTCTCGGCGGGCGTGACATGGGCCTGCAC
This sequence comes from Streptomyces graminilatus, assembly GCF_001418565.1. Classification (GTDB taxonomy): domain Bacteria; phylum Actinomycetota; class Actinomycetes; order Streptomycetales; family Streptomycetaceae; genus Streptomyces; species Streptomyces graminilatus. The sequence continues at coordinate 5,844 of NZ_LIQQ01000154.1, forward strand.
GCAGGGTGACGCGGGGTCGACCTCACGGGCGTCGTTCAGGATGTACGTGTCCCACTCCCCGTTGCCGAGGTTGGGGATCACCTCGACGCACCGGTTGCCGGCGGCACCGCCCTCCTTCGCCTCGCCGAAGGGGAAGTCGCCGCAACTGTCCGCGTCGACGAGTTCCGGCTGCGCCTCGAAGCCCCCGCACGTGCTGGCGGTGCGGCCGGCCACGCCGCTGGTCGACCGGGTCAGGGGGCTGCCCTTCTTGCCCCAGGCGCCGTTGAGGTTGTTCTGCGCCCAGCCGTAGGCGGCCACGGCGCCGCCCGCGTCCGCGCTCGTCGCCTTCATCGGAACGACAGCCATGACGGAAGGGACGGCACAACCCGCCACCGAGGTGCCGCCGACCGCGTTGTCACACCTGATCCGACGCGGGTTCTTCCACGACGCGTTCGGGTCGGTCGCCGTCGCGCCCGGGGACGTCACGTACATCGCGTAGGACGTCAGGAAGGAGGCGGAGGAGCCCGCCGTCTGCGCCGAGGAGAAGGTGACGTTGCCGGTGAGGGTCTGGTTGAGGGTGATGGCGCCGCCGAACCAGGGGGCGGTCTTGGTGGCCGTGCATCCGTCGTCGCACGAGGCGCGGAACTTGGCGTTCAGGGTTTTGACGTCGCCGGTGGCCAGGGTCATGGTGACGGAGACCCGCTCGTTCCAGGTCGTGGCCGTCGGTGAGAGGTCACCGCCGGTGGAGACCACCAGGACGCCGCGTCCGATCTCCAGGCCCCTGCTGTCGCGGAGGATGTAGGTGACGTTGATGCCGGTCACGCAGTACGAGAAGCGCTCGTAGCTGTAGTTGCCGGGGCTGGTGATGTCGCAGCTTCCCGCGGCGGCGGCTGCTGCCGCGGAGGCGGCAGGAGCGGCGCCGGCGGCGCGGGCCTTCGCCTTCGCGGGGGCGGGGGTGACCGTCACACAGGACTCGACGGCACCAGCGCGGCGCTCCTTGGAGCCCGGCGCGGTGGCGGTGCAGTCCTCACCGGAGCCGGCCGCGAACCTGCTGGTTTCGGTGGTCTCCGCGCTCGCCGCGGACTTGGTGGTGGACGAGGCCTTCGCCGTCGTGGGCGGCTCGGCCGCCCGGCTCGTCGCGGCTGTCGTGATGACGAGGGTCAGGGCGGTGAGGACGGTCAGGACCGTCGAGCGGGCGCGTCTCCTTGTGGCGCGCCCGCCACGTATTCCATGCATGGAGGCAGGAACTTTCCGTAGGGGGAGGGGGCAGGGGCGGCGCCTGGTCGCGCCGCCCCGGAAGAGAGAACGGGCGGGATCAGGACGCCAGGGTCCAGATGTCGCTGAGGCCCTTCGTGATGCCGGAGACCAGGTCCTCGCCGGTGTCTGTGATCTTGCTGACGACGGGCTTGACGATGGAGCCGCCGAGCGCCTTGTCTGCGGCGCCGACCCACTTGTAGGCGCCGAAGGAGACCAGGCTCAGGCCGGTGCCGGCGGCGGACTCCCAGAAGGCGCCGCTGGTGAAGCCGTGCTCGATACCCGTGAAGAGGGTGCCGAGGGCGCCCGCGCCCGCGGAGACGCTGGCGAAGAAGCCTGCCGCGGCGAGGGCCGGCGGGAAGACAATTGCTGCGAGGGCGCAGCCGGCCGCCAGGAACCCGGCGCCGATGCTGATCACGTTGGCGGCGTCCGCGTAGAACTGGGCGTCGTTCCACCACTCGTCGGCGTCACCGGCCGCGGTGCCGTTCGGGTTGACCTGGTTGTTCTTGTCGTTGTCGGCCGGGTCCCGCCCATTGATGCGGTCGTCCACGGCCTTGCGCGCGAGCTCCTTGGCCTTCGCGATCTCCTCGGCCCGCTTCTTGTCGGCGGCGATCTGCTTGGCCTGGGCGTACGCGGTGGCGGCGGCCTTCGCGTCGGCGGAGGCGGCGAGCTCGGCGGCGCGGGCCGCGGCGGCGGAGCGCTGGGCCTGGGCGGAAGAGGCGAGGGCCGCACGCGCCGAGTCGACGGCCTTGTTGGCCGAGTAGTTGGCGGAGCGGGCGGCGCCGCGGGCGGTGTTGGCGGCGTTCTTCGCCTTGGTGGCGGAGGCCTGGGCGGCGGCGGCCGACTTGTCGGCGGCGTCGGCGTTGTCCCGCGCCTGCTGGGCGTAGTCCTTGGCCTTGGCGGCGGAGTCGAGCGCCTTCTGCGCCCACTTCTGGGCCTCGGCGGCGGCGTTGCGCGCGTCGGCGGCGGCCTTGGAGGCGAGGGCCGCGTCCTCCTGAGCCTTTTCCGCGATCTTGGCGGCAGCGGCGATGGCTCCGCGGACGGCGGCGACGTGGGTGGCGGTGTCGAAGTCGAGCTGGGCCGTGCGGTACTGGATCACGGTGATGAAGTGGCGCAGCATCCACGCCGGTCCTTCGAGCGCGACCTCCGCGTAGGCCTTGGTGAAGGCGCCCGCGGTGTTGATCAACTCGACGGCCCGGACCCGGTCGTCCTCGTTGACGGCCAGCGGGTAGTCATGGTCGAAGAATCGGTTGAGGGAGTCGGTGGTGTTCTCGTCGAGCGCCTTGTTACCGGCGTCCCTGACTGCCTTGCCGGTGTTGTCGTCGCCGAGGATCTTGCTGATGGCGACGCGCAGGTCCTCGTCCGAGGCACGCTTCATGCCGCCGGTCAGGAAGTCGCCGACGGCCTTGGAGCTGGTGCTCTCCAGCGCGGCCGCGGCGGCCGCGGCGACCTTCGGACCGCCGACCGTCGCGACGTGGAGGGTGGTCTCGCGGTCGTCCTGCGTCTGGGCGAGGACCCGGTCGAGGTCGATCCAGGACCAGACGTCGTCGTCGGAGCCGGCGAGGGCGTGCTGGGCGGCCTGCCGGGTGTTGGCCCCGCGTGCGTCCATCAGGGCGACCGCGGCCTGCCTGCCCAGGGTCGCGGCGACCGACATGTCGCCGGAGTTCAGGGCCTCTTCCGCCTTGGAGATGAGGTCCTTGGTCGCTTGGGTGGTGCGCTCCTGCATCTGCCGCTTCTCGCGGACGTCGGCGAGCTCGGCCTGCTCGATGGCGGCGAGCTGCCGGGCCTCCTCGATGGCCTGCTGCTTGTCCTGCTCCAGGGTCTGCGCCTCGGCGGTGCGGGCGTTCTTCTCCACCTTGATGGCGTCGCTGACGGCCTGGGTGGCGATGTTGGCGGCCTTCACGGCCTCCCCGGCGTGGGCGGTCGACCTGTTGGCGTAGTCGACGGCCTGACCCGCGTGCCTCACGGCCTCCTCGGCGGCGTCCGCTGCCTTGTCGGCGTGGTCGGCGGCGGAGTTGGCGGCGTCGCGGGCGGTGCGGGCCGCCTTGGCGGCGGCGCTCGCCAGTGCCTGGGCGGCGGAGGCGGCGTTGGTGGCGCGGTTGGCGGCGCTGGTGGCGATGGCGGCCTGGCGCTTGGCCTCGTTGGCCTCCGCCTGGGCCGCACCGGCGGAGACGGCGGCCTGGGCCGCGGCGGTCGCGGCGGCGGCGCTGTTGCGGGCGGCGGAGGCGGCTGCCAGGCCGGCGGCCGAGGCCGCGTCGCCGGCGAGGGCCGCCTTGCCGGCAGCGGCGGCGGCGCTGCGGGCCTTGGCGGCGGCGTTGCGGGCGGCCACCGCGGCGTCCTTGGCGCCCTTCGCCTTGCCGGCGTCCTTGGACGCGGCGATCGCGGCGTTGTAGGCGCGGGCGGCGGCGTTGCCGGCCTTCGCTGCGGCCTGGGCGGCGCCCACGGCGGCCCAGGAGGCGCGGCGGGAGGCATTCACGGCGGCGTTGGAGGCGTTGACGGCGTTGCGGGCGGCGTCGGCCGCGGCCTTCGCCGCGCTCGCGGCCTTGCGGGCCGCGGCCCCTGACTTCTGCACGTCGCTCTGGGCGGCGGCGGCCTCGGCGGCGGCCTTCTCGGCGGCCTCCTTGGCCTTGGTGGCGGCGGTCTCGGCGCGGGCCCCGGCCTCGACGGCCAGGTTCGTCTCGCGCTCGGCGCGCTTGCCCTCGCGCTCGACGAGGGCCACCAGCTCCTCGATGGTCGCCGACTCCTGGTCGCGGGCGCGCGCGATGTGCTGACCGGTCTCCATGAACCAGTCGACGTCGTTCGCGGTGCCGCTGAGCGCGCGGTCCGCGTACTTCCGCACCTCCGGGCCACCGGTCGTCAGCATGGCGTTGACCTGGACCCGGGTGTCCTCCAGCCGCGCGTCGTACTGCTCGTCGGCGAGGAAGGCGATGAGGGCCTGCTCGGTGCCGGCGTTGAGGGCGGCGTTGGCCTTGCGCACCACGGCCCTGTCGCCGGTGGACGCGACGATGTTGGTGGCGACTTGGAGATCCTCCCGAATGGCGGCGGAGAAGCCCGTCGAGAGGAAACCGGCTATCGCCGCGTCGCCGTTGTCCAGGGCGGCGACGGCCTCGCGGCGCAGGCCCTTGCCCGCGCGGTCCAGACTGCGGACGATCGCGACCCGGTTGTCCTGCACGATCTGCTGCGGCAGCGTCTGGGCGAGAAAGGTCTGGATCTCGGTGTCGGTCCCGTAGAGAGCCTTGGTCGCGGCGGCTTTGACACCCCTGCCGCCGGTCAGCCACGCCCGGACGGCCTTGGCGCGCTCGGTGTCCGGCAGCGGCACCGGGCCGGCGCCCGCGGTCTCGGCGGCCACGGCGGTGGTCGGCCACAGGATGGAAGGGGTGGCGGCGACAGCGGGCGCCGCCGCGAGCGCTCCGAGGACGCGGCGTCTGCTCCAGAAAGCTGTCTGCATACGGAACTTGCCCTTCTACGAGTAATGCGGTGACGTGTCGGATTTCGCGTCGTGATGGACGACGGGTCCGTGGATCGACGTTCGCACAAGTCGAGAACACTATCAACGCTATATAAATCTTGCGGCAGTTGGGCATACCGAGACCCGAACAGTGCACTTGAATATGGCGATTTGCCGGGTCAGCACATTTTCCGCGCAATCGTGACGCCAGCTCATAAAGCCTAATCGCGGCGTGACACAGGTCACGGATGGTTTGCTTTCAATGTTCAGATATGGGCAGTTCACGGCGCTGGACGCGGGAGTGTCGCTGTGCTGGGATGCCAGGGCCGATGACGATCACCGGGGTTCGAAAAATGCGTCGCGGGGGCGCACCACTGGTGCGCAAAGGGGGAGGCTTTCATTCCGCATGTGCGCATTCCCTGTTCGCGACCGGTTTCGCGGCCGGTGGTCCCCAAGTCCGGGCGGTGGCCACGAAATTAGGGGCACAATGAAGGAAATCAACGCCAACGTCGGAAAGCCGCGGAGAATGCGGTTCGCGATACGGGTACTCGGCGCCGCCGCTGTCGGCGCGCTGGCCTGGATCGCGGTGCTCGGCGGCGCGCAGGGCGGAGGCTCAGGCACCGCGGTGACCGCCGACACCGCCGCGCTGACCGCTGGGGACACCCCCGGCTATGCCGTGGAGGACTTCAACTACCCCCAGGCCGACAAGATCCTGGCGGAGAAGAACATCGTCCTGAAGCGAGGCGACGGCCACATCACGCTCGCCGACTGCGTGACAGGAACGGGGCAGTTGGAGCTCCTGGCCCGCGACAGGGGCGCCAAGATCTGCTTCAACACCGTTGGCAACGAGGGCTGGCTGACTCTGGAGATCCCTGCCGTCTTCTCGTTCAGGGGCAATGACTACTCCACCACGGTCGACATGACCGTCGGCACCGAGGAGAAGTCCTACGAGATCAACAAGAACACCTGGACGCCGGTGGGCGAGTCCGCAGACCCGCAGGGCCGCGACCACATGCTCGTGGAGATCCGGATCACCAAGTAACCAGGGTTCCGGAACTCCCTGGTCGGCCCCGGTCCACCTCCAGCGAAAAACCCTGGATCCCAACTCTGGCGAAAACAGCACCTCCCGGTGCCCGCCAAGGTGCCTGGACGCCGGTCGGAGAGTCCACTGATCCACAGGCCCGCGAATTCGTCCTCGTCGAGATCCGTACGAGCAAGTAACCGGAGACCTCACTTCATGCGCACAACCCCCAGGCGGAGAACCGTCTTTGCGGCCCTGGTCACCGCGGCCGCGATCGGCGCTCCCGCCGTGCCCGCCCACGCTGTCATCGGACCCGCCGAGACGGACAACACGCGTGGCTTCACCGCCCGCCTCGATATCGGGAACCGCACCAAGGCGTGCAGCGCGGCATTGATCGATCCGGAGTGGCTGATCACCGCCGCCAGTTGCTTCGCAGAGAACCCGGCCGCGAGTCTGACCGTGCCCGCCGGCAAGCCCGCGCTCAGGACCACCGCCACCATCGGCCGCACCGACCTCACCACCACCAACGGTCAGGTGCGGGATGTCGTGGAGCTTGTTCCCCACGCCGACCGCGACCTTGTTCTCGCGAGGCTCGCCAGGCCGGTCGCCAACGTCACGCCGGTCGCTCTCAGTGCTACCGCACCCGTGGCAGGGGAGGAGCTACGGGTCGCTGGATACGGCCGTACCAAGGACGAGTGGGCCCCTCTCAAGCTGCACACCGGGGCCTTCACGGTGAACACTGTGGAAGCCGCCCAGGTCGGCATCACCGGCAAGGACGGTGCTGCCGTCTGCATGGGTGACAGCGGTGGGCCCGCGCTACGTGAATCGGGTGGGAAGACCGAGCTTGTCGCGGTCAACAGCCGCTCTGCTCAGGGTGGTTGCTTCGGTATCGACGCGGCCGTTACCAGCACGGCCGCAATCGACACCCGTGTCGACGACATACGCGCCTGGGTCACCGCCAAGGTAAGTGCTCCCCGCTTCACCGACTTCAACTGCGACGGCGCCGAGGACATCGCCGTGGGAGACCCGAAGGCGACCGTCGGCGGCGACGTCAACGCGGGCCTCGTGCGGGTGGTCTACGGCGGCGGCAAGGGCAGTGCGGAGTTCACACAGGACCTTGACTCCGTGCCCGACAGCGCCGAGGCAGGCGACTGGTTCGGCGAGCAGCTCGCGGTGTTCGATCACAACGAGGACGGCTGCACCGACCTGGTCGTCGGCGTCCCGTCCGAGGACGTCGGCACCGCCGCCGACGCCGGCACGGTGACTGTGCTGTACGGCGCGCCCGGCGGCCTGACCAAGGGCCAAGCGGCCCTTGCCCTTCAGCAGGGCACCGGCACGGGCGCCGTCAAGTCGTCCGTGTCGGAGGCGGGCGACCGGATGGGCCACGCCCTCGCCGCCGGAAATACCGCCACTGGTGAGCCGTATCTCCTGATCGGTGTGCCGGGCGAGGACACCGGCAGCAACGTAGACGCGGGCGGTACCTTCTACCTGCGCGGCAGTGTCAATGTCGCGTTGGGTCAGGACAGCCCGGGCGTGCCGGGAGTGGCAGAGAAGGGCGACCGGTTCGGCACCTCGGTCAGCGGCTCTCCCAACCACATCGTGATCGGTTCCCCACAGGAGACCGTCGGCACCGACGCCGCCTCCGGCAGCGTCACCGTCTTCAAGCACCAATTGAGCTCGGACGGCATCCCGGCCCCCATAGCGGGCATCGACCAGGACACCGCCGGCATCAGCGGTTCGGCGGAGGCCGACGACGAGTTCGGCGCGTCGCTCTCAGCGGTCGCCTACCGCCCCTCCGGCGCCGCGGCCGCGACGGACTCAATCATCGCCGTGGGCTCCCCAGGCGAAGGCATCTCGGTGAACGGCGCCAACCTGGCCGACGTCGGACGGGTGGTCACGCTCCGGGTGACCGCGGCCGGAGCAGTCAGTGAGCTCGCCGACATCGGGCAGGGTGTCGTTGACGTTGCGGACGACATCGAGGCAGGTGACCGCTTCGGTGCGAGGGTGTCCGCCGTGAACACCGCGCCGAACGCGGTCAGCACCGCCGCCGGCCTGCGGCTGGCGGTCGGCGTACCGGGTGAGGCCATCGGTACCGTGAAGAGCGCGGGCGCTGTGCAGACCTTCTCACTCCTCGGCGCGCCGGGCGACTCCGATTCCTGGCTCGCAGCGGGCAACGGCCTGCCGGGTGCCGCGGGCGCGAACCAGTTCGTCGGCAACGCCATCCACACCACCGGCACCCGGCTCTACATCGGTATGCCCAATGGCCCGGCCACCCACGGCGCCGTGCATGCGCTCGCATGGGCGGCGAGCGTTGGCACGACGGGTGCGGTCACCACCTACCAGCCCGGCCAGAACGGCCTGCCCGACGCAGGACAGGCATTCGGCACGGCCATCCGTTAACCGCTTTTGCTCCTCCGCTGTCTCACCGGGTCACGTCCACGGACGTGACCCGGTTCGTTTGGGAGACTCGGCTACTGTGCCTGAGCCATCGGCCGGTGCGCTCTTCCCGACTGACTCAGCATCATGTGGCGAAGCGAAGGCTTGGTTGCAGTTCTGGTTGCATTCGCCTCCGTCCGAAACCTCCACCGCCACCCGTTCCACTGCAGATCAGGACGCCTCCGAGCGTCCCCGAACCCCCGGACGAACATTTGGAAAGCGTGTTGGGGGCAACCCCTCACGAGTTCGAATCTCGCATCCTCCGCAGCGCGCACGCCGGGACAGCCCAGGCCTTGTTTTCCGCCGATCTGAGCGGCGGTCAGCTGATGACCTACGAGTCCGGCGACAAGGCGACGCACCTGTACAGCCGCTCGCTGGTCACGGAAGGGACCCTGGCGGCGGGTCCACGTACCGACCGGGGGCGCATCCCGATGTGCGGGGGCGGGAACGGGGAGTGTCCCCAGCTCATGGGCACAGGTGACGGGCGGGCGGTCTACCGGACCTCGGACGGGACGCTGTACGTCCTGGACCGGGGTGAGTCGCTCCCCGGCACCGTGTTCGCCTCCGGACTCGATGACACCCAAGGTCTCGTCGACGCAGCCGGCCGGTACGCGAGCTGGACCGGGCCCACATCTGCGGGACGCGGCTTGGTGGTCACGGATCTGGACACGCGCAAGGTCGTGCTCACCCGCACGGGCTCGCTCCTCGGCAGACCCATCGCCCTGTGGGGGAAGACACTGTGGACATGGTCCGGCGGCACCGCGACGGCCGTGGAGGTGGGCTCGGGCGACGCCATCACGTCGTTCCGGGTGGGCGGCGATTGCAGTGTCGCGGGCTTCCAGGCAGGATATTTCACCAAGCAGGAAAGGCGCACGCTCCGCCTATTGGACGACTGGCGCAGCCTGCGGGGAGCCACCCCCGTCTGATGGGATACGTCACGACGACTACCGGCCGCCAGGACCCACACGATGATGTGGCCGGGCGTTGCGCCGTGAGGACCTTCTGCACCGAACGCAGTCATGCCCCCACAGCCGTCGATGCCTGATTCCCCCATCGCCAGTCGGCCTGCGGCGACTCTGGTCTCGGCGGATCCATCCGGATCTGTCCATGGCCCCGGGACGATGTCGCGGTCATAGCCCGATCATCCGGACCTTGCTACCGCACAGCCGGGTCAGGTCATCGACATCCGACGTGAGGACGGCGACCGGGCCAGGCTGACGCAAGGCCGCTTCCGCGACGGTGGCGTGGATCGCGTACTTGTGTCCGTGCAGACCGGCGCCCTTGAGGAGTTGGGCCGCCGCCTTGGCCGCTGTCTCCGTGATCGGCTCCACCTTGACCCGGGAGAGCGCCCATTGCAGTCGGGGCAGGTTCACCCTGGCGTGGCTCACCTCCACGATGGTGTTGGCGCTGACGACGAGGTCCGCTCCCATGTCGTGGAACACCTGGAACATCGCCAGAGTTTTCCGGTCCTGCGCCACCCAGGCCGACAGCCCCTCGCTGTCCAGGACGACGGTCTCGATGTGCCCGCTCACGCGGCGCTCGCGCCGCCGGCGCCCGACGTCGTACCGAAGATCCGCGCCCGCGCCTCGGCCAGCTCTTCCTCACTGAAGGCCCCGTGCTCGTCTGTGTGGCTGCGCAGGTCGGCCCCCAGGAGCTGGTGCCGGATCTGCCTGGCGACCGCTTCGGCCACGTAGCCGGAGATGTTGTCCGTGATCTTCTTCAGCTCCGCCACCTGCTCGGCGGGGAGCGTCACGGTGATGCGTGTGGTGTCAGCCATAGCCGCAAGCATACTGCGGTATGCGTGCTACGTGCTGTCCGTTCCCGCCGTCGGTCCGGTCAGCGGCAGGCGGGGCGACTGTCCGTTCGAGCAGGGGCTCAGCCGGCCAGTTGCACGACGCGCCGGTTCAGCGTGCCCAGTAGCGGTATGCCTCGATCCATTGCCAGCCCTCGGGAGCGGGCTCAGGCAGCGGCAGGTCCAGAATTCCGATGTCCTGTCGGAACGAACCCCGGACGCAGCATGCGACCACGCGCCCGTCCTCGACCAGATCGACACCGACCACGCTCACCTCGACGCCGAGAACAGCCGTGGTGAAGGGCACGGCAAGGCTCTCCTCAATCATCGTGAAGAAGCCGGTGAGCTGCTCCTCCTCGCCGTAGGCGTCGACGGTGGCCTCTTCGATCAACGCCTCCAGTGCGGCCGGGTCCCAGGTGCTCATGGCCTCACCGTAGCGCTGCGCCGTACGGTCGCGGGCCGGTGCGTTCAGCAGAGGGGTATCCGTCGTGGCACGGTCGCCGGCAGTCAAGCCGAGGCTCGCGGTTGCCGACGTGTGACGTTGCCCGGTGGGGTTCGGTAGTGAGCGGCCCAGGGGAGGGCCCGGCAGGCGACAGGGCGGAAGAGAGTGGCACGAGTCGTCGCACGAGAGCCGAGTACGGGCGCGAGGAGCGCACCGCCGCTGGCCCGGCAGGAAACCTCCGCCTTCGTGAGGGAGCTGCTCAACGCCGGCTGGGCGGCGGTGTTCCTGCCCGGTGAGCCCGCCCGCCTCGGGTGGCTGCTGCTGTGGAAGCCGACCGGAGCAGCAACCGGAGACAGTATGGCGCCCACCGGCCTTGAGACCGAGGCGGTGGAGCTGGTCCTTCCGCACGGCCGCTCGGTCAGGCGGCGCAGGGTCGAGGGCTACGCCCCGAGCCAGCCATCAAAGACTCCGTCGAGCTAGGACCACCGCTTGATGATCTTTGCTGGACATTCCGGGGCCGCCCACACCTGGATACGGATCCTCTCCATGGTCTCGGGGCTCTCGTCGGAGTCGACGTCGGCCTGAGCCGCCCGAGCCAAGTTGCTCCGCGACACGCGGACGCGGTTCCAGCCTGCCGGGACCTCGAACGTCATCGCCTCGGGGGCGTAGTCCGTGCAGCCCAGAACCATCAGGCGGCCCAACGACACATGCAGGCCGGCCTCAACGACGTGATCGAATTCCGGGCTGTCATCACTCGGCTCCTGCGGCAGGACGACAACGGTGACGGATACGTTGACATTGACCGCCGTGCCGATGCCCAGCGCATCCGTTGCGACCGCGAGGTGATCGGCAACGGCCTGGGCAGTCCACGCGTCGCTCAGATCACCGTCCGAATCCGCATCGGATACGTGTATCTGAAAGTAGTCGGCGAAGAGGGTGAGCTCTGTCGTTGTCGTCATGGCGGCACAGTGCCATGAGGCACTGACAGCCGGAGATGTGGCTCGTTCGCGTCTCGGTGAGCGTTTGAGCGGGTGTCAGGCATGGTCACGCGCTACGCGGAGTCGGTCGGTCTCGCGCCGGGGTCCGGTGGTGGCCGGACCCGGCTCGTCTGCGTGTGAGCTGGGGACCGGGGTGTTACTCCACTTCGGTCAGCACGTTGTCCGCGTCCATGACCCAGCTTCCGCGCTCGACGCCGAACACCTTCTTGCCTTCGAGCCATTTCAACGACATCTGCTGCAGCGTCTTGTTGGGCTTTCGTTCCCAGACCGGGTTGTGGTCCCAGCCCTCGACACGGAACATCAGCTTGTCGGCGCCCGGGATCTTCTTGTAGAGCTTCGGAACGGAGAAGTGCAGCACCGGCCCCAGCTCCTCCGGGGTGTTGGCCGTTGTGTCCTGGTCTCCGTAGACGATGCACACCGGCACGGCGTTGCCGAGCGTGGAGTTGTGCGGCACGGTGCTCTCGTTCCAGCCCCACCAGTAGGAGTTGCGCCACCGCATGACGCCTTCGGGTGTCCCCGCGATCGTCCCGCCCCACTTCTGGCCGACGCTGTCGCTCTCCATGATGGACTTCCACACCTGGTCGGCCAGCGCCTTGTCGCTGATGGCGGCTTGGATTCCAGCCTTGCTGGTCAGGTTCATCGGGAAGCCGAAGACCGCGGCCGGCTTGGACTCGGGCTGCGTGGGCAGGGGCGTTCCGGGAGGCGCGGCGAAGGGTGCGGCGGGGTTCGTCGACCACCGGCCGTTCGGGGGGAAGATGGGCGCGAGAAGGAACAGGCTCTCCACGTCCCCGGGATTCTGCAGCGCGTACGGGCCCATCACGAACGCTGCCGCGGACCAGCCGACGAAAGAGACCTTCTGGTTGTTGCAGCGCCCCCTGATGAACTTGACGACGGTGCCGAGCTCGCCCCATTCGCTCATGGAGTTGCCCAGTTGGTGCGGGTAGGGCGGGGTCGGGGTGCAGCTCCCCGTACCGGGATTGGTCTCCAGGAGGGACCGCTGGGCCGGGTTGGCGTTGCACGGGTCGTCCATCTTCGGGCGAGGGGAGCGCCCGGATCCCTGGAGGTCCATGACGTACACGTCGTAGCCCTTGCTCGCCAGGGCCTGCGCCCAGCTGTAGCTGGTGTCCGGGTGCGGGGAGCCACCCGGCGGAGGGAGCACGAGGTCGAAGCCCGGGAGGGCGGGAACGCTTCTGCCGTGGAGCATGAGGACCGGCTTGTGGGTGCCGCCGGATCCGGAGTCGACGTACTCCCGTACGAATAGTTTGACCGTGTCGCCGACGTTCGCCGGGATGGTCGAGGTGTGGTCGACCTGGTGGTCGGTGGGGGTCAGCTGCGGCATGGTTGCCTCCGGTGGTGTTCGCCCTGAGGAACGGTCGGTTCCGGGCGTGGCCAGCGTCTCCGCCGCCCCGGGCGGTGCGGGGAGCCGGGACGGCGGGTCGCGCGGACGGTGACTGATCGGGTGGCCGCTGCTCCTCCGATCGGTGGGCGCGCCCTGGCGGGTGCGCCGGCGACTACGCCCCAGATGCCTGGGAGCCCGTCCGGGAGTGGGGCGCGTATGACGTGTGCTGCGCGGCGAGGTCACGTCCGGGATCGGGCTGCTGACAGGTGCGGCACGCGAAAGAGCCCCCGCCGGACTTCACCTCGCAGGGGCAGGGCGGGGGCAGGGGCAGTCAGTCAGTCAGTCAGTCGAGGTCGACGGTGAAGCGCCTGGTGCCCGGGGCGATCGTTTCGGCGTGGACGGAGCCGCGAGCCCGGTCGTATGTGCCGGTGCCGCCGGTGATCGCGTTGTCGAACGCGGGGGGAGGGCCCGGGACGAGGTTGCCGAAGACCATCCCCTGCACGGCGAGCTGGCCGCCCGGGAGGGTGTAGGTCACGACGCACATCTCCGCGCCGCCGTTCTCGACCCGGGTGGTGTCGCAGGTGCCGCCGGTTTCGCCGACCTGGTTGTTGTTCTCGTCGAAGAGGGTCGAGCGGAAGACGGTCCGATCGCCCTGGGCGGCGGGGATGCCGCCGGGGTTGACGGGGAAGCGCGACTGCTGTGCGAGCCGGCCGATGAGGGTGATGACCCTGTCTTTGTCCTTGCCCTTGGCGTGGGCGGGATCGGTGTCGGTCGCGGTGGCGACAGGGGCGCAGGCGAGAAGGGTGACCAGCGCGGTGGCCGTGCCGAGACAGGTTGCTCTGATGGGTCGCATCAAGTGGCTCCTGAGGTTGACGCTCATGGATCTTCCGATGGTCCGGTGACGCGTTCATATGCATAACCTCAGCGCTGTCACGCTCCGCCCGACCATCGGAAGATCCGACCGATCGGACGAGCCCAGGACCAGGGATCTCGCTCGCCGAACGGCGGCCCCGTCCGCCTCAGAACCGTCGAGCGCCCGCAGGCTCCGGCTTCGTATGTCATCCCCTGCCATCCCCTGCCATCCCCTGCCATCCGCCGCCATCCGCTGTTATCAGCTGATAACAGCGGTTATCAGCTTTCCTCCGCCGGCATCCGCGGATCTTGGAACTGCGCCATGCTTGGCCTTGGCGCCGAAGCGGTTCGGCCCGACGCTGATGTCTGATGTTGCCTGTCTGTCGAGGTGCGCCCTTATGAAGTCCCGATCGACGCTTGCGACTTGGCTGAGTGGACTCGACGGCCCCCGCCTCGCACGCGTACTCGCCCTGCGGAAGGACGCGGCCTCCTCGCCGGAACCGCGTTCGTTGGGGGAACTGGCGGACCGTCTCCAGCGTCCGGGGTCCGTGGCGCTCGCCCTGCCGCACCTCACGCTGCCGTGCCTGCAGGCCGCCGAGGCGCTGGCTGCCCTGGGAGCACGGGCGACCCGGGACAGCCTCGCGGAGTTGCTCGGCTCGACGTCCCCCGCGGCGCCGCACGCGCTGGACGCGACCCTGGAGGCGCTGGCGGATCGGGCACTCGTGTGGCACGACGGCGACGGGGCCCTCCGTATGCCCACGCCCTTGCGGCAGGCGTGGAGCACGCCCCTGGGACTTGACGCCCCGCTGGAGGACCTGCTGGCCGGCACGACCTCGGAGGAACTGCGCGCCATGCTGGCGGTACTGGGGGTCAAGCCACCCGGCACCAAGCAGCAGCGGCTCGCGGCTCTGGTGGAGCATCACAGTGACGCGGAACGGGTCGCCGCGTTGGTGGCGGGGGCACCGGCGGCCACCAGGAAGCTGCTCGATCAGAGCGCCAGGTCCGCGCCGCCGCGTCAGTCACTGTTCGTGGCGTTCGGGGCCCCCTCTGGCCTTGACCACCGGCCAGGCGCCCGGTGGGCACTCGACCGGGGGCTTCTGGTCCAGGACCGGCATCAGTACGGATCCGTCCGGATGCCGGTCGAGGTGGCCCTGGCTCTGCGGGGCCCCGATTGGCGCGCTCCGTACGAGCCTGTACCGCCCGCCGTGCGGTTGGTGCCCATCACCTCCTCGGAGGTGGAGCGGGAGGCCGCATGGGCCGCCACCGAGTTCGCGGCCCATGCCGCCTCCGTCCTCTCGGTGTGCGCGACCGCTCCACCGGCCCGGCTGAAGTCGGGCGGGATCGGCGCGCGTGAACTGGCCCGGCTCGCCAAGGCCGCCCAGGCCCACGACGCCGTCGTACGCCTCGTCCTGGAGACCGCGTACGCCGCCGGGCTGCTGGCCCGCGACGGCGATCGCGTGCCTCCCACCGAGGCGTACGACGCCTGGTCCGAGCAGGAGCCCGCGGAACAGCTGGCCGTACTGCTCCGGGCCTGGCGGGACCTGCCGCTCACCCCCACCCGGTCGCGCGACGATGACGGCAAAGCACTTCCCGCGCTCGCCGGCGCGCCTGGCTGCGGCGGCTGTCTGCAGGCCCGCCACGGGCTGCTGGCCGCGGCGGCGGGGCTTCCGGCGGGGCAGGGGGTGAGGGTCGCCGCGGAGCTGGGGCCGCTCATGGCCTGGCACCGTCCGCTCGCCGACGACGACGCCTCGCCCCAGGACACGGCTCCGTTCGGCGCCGTGATCCGCGAAGGTGAACTGCTGGGCGTGCTGGCACGGGGTGCGCTGTCCCCGCTCGGTGCGGACCTGGCGGCCCACGCCGACGAAGAACTCGACAGCACGGCCCGGCGGCTGCTGCCCCCCGCGACCACGACGGCCCGGATCGGCGCCGACCTCACCGCCGTCGTCACCGGTACCCCGTCCGGGCGACTGGCGGCGCTGCTGGATTCGATGGCCGACCGGGAGACCAGTGGCACGGCGTCGGTATGGCGTTTCAGTGCCCGCAGTGTCCGCCGGGCCCTGGACGCCGGCCGCACCGCGGACGACATCACGGCCGACCTGGCTGTCCTGGCCGACGTCTCCGCCGCGGCCCTGCCGCAGCCGCTGACCTATCTCGTCGCCGACACCGCACGAGGTCACGGGCGGGTACGCATCGCCCCCGCGGCCTGTGTCGTCCACGGCGACGAGCCCGCGCTCCTGGCCGAACTCGCCGCCCACCGCGCCCTGTCCGGGCTCGCGCTGCGGCAGCTCGCCCCGACGGTCCTGGTCAGCGGCAAACCACCCGCGGCGACTCTCACCGCGCTCCGTGCCGCGGGCTACGCCCCGGTCGCCGAGACCGCCGGGGGAACGGTACGCGTCGAGAAGCCCGTGCCGCATCGGGCCGCCGCCGTCCCCGCCCCGCGAAGGCACGTCGGGCAGCGCGGTCCCCGGACCACCGCCGCCCACGCCTCGGACCTGCCCGCCGACTCCGGGACGGACGTCCTGGCCGACCGGCTGCTCAAGGCGCCGCCGATCGCACCGGAACCCGACCCCTTCGGCAGCGGGGTGCCTTTCGCGACGGACACCGAGGAGATCGTCGCCGGATACGCGAAGCACCTGTCGTACAGCGATGTCCGCCAGGTCGCCCATGCCGTCGACACGGGTTCGGCCATCACGATCGAGTACGTCGCCGCCTCGGGCAACCGGACCGTACGCACCCTCAGCGACCTGGAACTCGACCCGCCCTACCTCGACGCCTGGTGTCACCTGCGCGACGATGAACGCGTCTTCACCCTCTCCCGCATCCATGGCGTGATGCCCGCGTAGGACTCGGCGGCCGGCACCAGGTGCCCGGGTGCGCCCTCCCGCGTGACGTACCGGGAACACCCGGGCCCGGACGCGCGCGGCGTCCGGGCCCGGGTGGTACGGCCTCGCTCCGAGGTGTCGGCCGATCGGTTGTCGGCCGATCGGTTGTCGGCCGATGGGTTGTCAGCCGACCGTTGCTGAGGTCTTGGCCGGGAGCGGTTCGGGGGTGGTCTCGTGTTCCATTTTGTCCAGGCGCAGGGCCCTGTGGAGGGCCCTCAGTGGTGCCGGGGCCCACCAGTTGGCGCTGCCCAGGAGGGCCATCAGGGACGGGACCAGGAAGGCCCGGACCACCGTTGCGTCGATCAGGACCGCGAACGCCGCGCCCAGGCCCAGTTCCTGGATGAAGACCAGCCTGGACAGGGACAACGCGCCCACCGGGACGCAGAACAGGATGGCCGCCGAGGTCACGATGGCGCCGGTGCGGGAGAGGCCCTGGGCGACCGCCTCGCGGTTGTCCAGGCCCTGCGAGCGGCCCTCCTTGATGCGGCTCAGGAGGAAGACGTTGTAGTCCGTGGAGAGGCCGAAGGCGAGTGCGAAGACCAGTACGGGTGTCGTGACCTCCAGGCCCGTCTGCGGGGAGAAGCCCAGGTTGCCGTTCTGGAACGCCCACACCAGGAAGCCGAACGCGGCGCTGGTGGACAGCAGGTTCATCAGCAGGGCCTTCAGCGGCAGCACCACCGATCCCGAGAACGCGAACAGCAGCAGCAGGGTGACCACCACCAGGATGCCGCCCGCCAACGGGATGCTGTCCGCGATGCTCTTGCGCTGTGCCAGGAAGTCCGCCGTCGTGCCGGTGTACCGGGCGGGGTACGGGGTGTTCAGCTTCTGCACCGCGCCCACCGCGTCCTTGGCCGGTCCGTCCAGGGGGTCGTCCTTGAGGATCGCGTCGATCTCCCAGTGGCGGGCGTCCAGTTGGAACGGGGTGCCGACCGACCCGACGCCGGGGACCGCGCTGATCCGGCTCGCGTAGTCGGTCAGGCGGGACTTGTCCGGGGCGCCTTCCTGCTCCAGCACGATCTGGAGCGGGGACGTCGCCCTCGTGTCGTAGTCCTTGTCCAGCGTCGCCGCCATCCGGCCCGCGCTGGTCTCCTTCGGGAGGAGCGTCGGGTCAACTCCCGTGAAGCGCACTCCCAGCAGCGGGGAGGCGATCACCAGCAGGACCGTCGTGGCGAGGAGCGCGAACACCGCGGGGCGGCGCATCACGTTCTGGGCCAGGCCGTACCAGCGGCCTTCCGTGGCCCGCGCCGAGCCGGCCGTGCGCTGCCAGCGGCCCGGGGCCAGGGAGTTGATCCGGCGGCCGAGGAGAGCCAGCAGCGTGGGCAGGCCCACCAGGGCGAACAGTGCGGCCGAGATGACCGTGATCACGCCCGCCAGGCCCATCGACCGCAGGTACGGCTGCGGGAACGCCATCAGCGCCGCCAGTGCCGCCGCCACCGTCAGGGCGCTGAACAGCACCGTACGGCCCGCCGACGTGACCGTGCGCATCACCGCCTCCGCGCCCGGTCCCCGCTCCGCCAGTTCCTCTCGGTAGCGGGAGACGATCAGCAGTCCGAAGTCGATGGACAGGCCCAGGCCCAGGGCGAAGGCCAGGCTCATCGCTCCCGTCGAGACGCCCATGAACTCCGTGGCGACCCGCAGGCCCGCCATCGTCAGCAGCAGCGAGACGATGCCGCCCACGAGCGGGATCAGCGCCGCCACCAGGCCGCGGAAGACCAGGAAGAGCACGAAGAGGATCACCGGGGTGGCCAGGAGTTCGGCCTGTGACAGGTCCTCGCCCGTCACCTCGGCCACCTGTACGTGGCCGGGCGTGGCGCCGCCGAGCGTGGTGCGGCCACGCAGGGCGGGATCGTCCTTGATCGCCTTCTGGAGGTCCTTCTCGGCCTGGATGCTCGCCTGGTCCGTCAGGGGTCCTACGGCGCCCACGACCACCGTGCTGCGTCCGTCGCGGGAGATGAGCGCGGCGCCCTCGGGCGAGGTGTAGTCGACGACCTGCTTGACCTCGGCGCGGGACCGCAGGAGCGCCACGGCGGCCGTTACGGCCTTGGGCGGGGCGGTGGTCCTGTCCACCCGCTCGTCCGTGCGCACCAGCAGCAAGTAGCCCTGCTGGGGGTCGATGCCCGTGGCCCGCTCGATGATCTCGCGGGCCGCGACATTGCCGCCGCCCGGATCGTCGTAGTCGGACAGCCCGTTGGAGAGTTTGTCCGACACGGTGCCGCCGTACACCGTGGCCAGGACGGTGACCAGGAGTGTGAGCAGTAGTACGACGATCCGCCTGCGGTGCAGGGCCGAGCCCAGAGCGGAGAACATGGGAGTTTCCTTCCTTCGCGCCCGTGGGGGGGCCGGAACGCGTACGCCAAGCCTCGGGCAGAGCGCTGGAGTCTCGCTGAAGCGCCCGGCAGGGATCCTGGGAGGCGGGGCTAAGGTCCCGCTAGAGCGGGGGTGCGGGTGCCTGCGGCGGGCCGGGCGAGGTCGGTAGCGTCGAACTCCCGGGGGGCGTCCGGCCGTTCAAGGCCGGCCCCGAGGTCGTCACCAAGGCCGTCACCAAGGCCGTCATCAAGGCAGTCACCAAGGCCGTCCCTTCACGGCGTCGTACCCGTTCCGTCGTTCCTGGAAGGAATTCCCATGCGCCGAATCTCGTCCTCCGTGTTCATCCGCGACACCGTCGACCGGGTGTGGGCGGTGCTCACCGACTTCGAGTCGTTCCACGAGTGGAATCCGTTTCTCGTCGAGGCCGGCGGGGAGGCCGTGGTCGGGGCGCGGCTCAGTCTGCGGTTCCGGCTGCCCGACGGCGGGCGGGAGATGGTGTTCCGGCCGACCGTGCTGGAGAGCGAGCCGGGGCGGCTGCTGCGGTGGCGCGGGCGGTTCGGTGTGCCCGGGATCTTCGACGGGGTGCACACCTTCGAGCTGACCCCGAGCGCCGGCGGTACTCAGGTCGTGCAGACCGAGGTCTTCAGTGGGGTGCTCGTGCCGTTCTCCCGGTCGGTCATCGACCCGTCCGAGCAGGGGTTCCGGCGCCTCACCGACGCGCTCAAGGTCAGGGTCGAGTCGTCCGGCGCACGGCCGGCCGGGGAGCTTCTGCAAGGGGAGCTTTAGCCCGCGGTTCCACGATCGACCGACCATGACTCCGCTGGAGAGGCAGCAAAAACGATGACAGCAGAGCTGACCGCACAGGTGTGCGTGGTCGGAGGGGGACCCGCCGGGCTCGCCCTGGCCGTGGAGCTCGCCAAGCGTTCCGTGTCGGTGGTCGTTCTTGAGCAGAGCGGCCACTTCAACCGGTCCTTCCGCGGCGAGTCGGTGTCCCCGGACTCGGTGTGGCTGCTCGACCGGCTCGGTCTGCTCGACCGGCTCGACGGAACCTACGAGCAGATGCACCACATGGAGATCATCGACTCCGGCAGCACCGTGCTGAGCGTCGACTTCTCCGACTTCCCCTACCCGCACCCCTACCCGGTGGAGCTGCCGCAGCCCGCTCTGCTGTCCGCCCTCGCCGACGTCGGCCGGGAGCACCCCGGATTCACGCTGCGGCAGTCCGCGACCGCCGTCGGTCTGCTGAGGGAGCGGGGTGACAGCGGGCCGGTGACCGGTGTGCGCGCCCGTACCCCCGACGGTGAACTCGTCGTACGGGCCGCCCTGACCGTGGCCGCCGACGGGCGGTTCAGCAAGGTCCGCGAGATGTCCGGGCTGCCGTACGAGAAGCAGCCGCTGGACCGGGACGTCATCTGGCTGCGGCTGCCCATCCCGCAGGAGTGGGACAGCAATACGTACCGCATCCGTATCCGGGGCGGCGAGCACGGGCTGTTCATCCCCACCCATCCCGACAGCGTGCGGGTGGGGCTCAACATCCCCAAGGGCGGGCTGAAGGATCTGCGGGCCAAGGGGCTCGGCGCGCTGCACGAGCGGCTGGACCGGCTCGCGCCCGAGCTGTCGGCCACCGTGCGCAAGGAGGTGAAGTCGTGGTCGGACACCTCCATGCTGGACATCTTCACCACCGTGGTGCCCAACTGGTCCATGCCCGGTCTGATCCTCATGGGCGACGCCGCGCACACCCTCACCCCGATCCTCGGGCAGGGCGTCAACCACGCGATCATCGACGCCGTCACCCTGGCACCGCTGGTCGAGGAGGCCATGGCCCAGAACACGACCGCCGCGCTGGTGCGGGCCGGTGAGACGTTCCAGCGGACGCGGGAGGAGGCGGTACGGCTGTCCCGTGCCCTCCAGCTCCGCCAGGAGCGGCTCTTCGCCCTCGACGGACGCCTGGGCGGGCTGGCCCGGCGGTCCCTGTACCGGGTGGTGGACCGCAACCGGACGCTCCAGCAGAAGGTGCTGGCCAGGGCCTACTTCCAGGTGCAGGAGCCGGGTACGACCGTCGCCCGGCGCGTGACCCGGGAGCCGGCCCGGCCGTCCTGAGCGGTCGCGGCCGCTGCCGCCGGTGGAGACAGACCACTGCCCGGGTCCCCCAGTCGGGGCCCGGGCAGTGGTCTGTCCAGCGGTCCAGCGGTTCAGCGGTTCAGCGGTTCAGCGGTTCAGCGGTTCAGCGGTTCAAGGTGTCACCAGGTGACGGGCATGCGGCTCAGGGCGTGGACCATCATGCCGGTGGTGAGCGTGAGGTTGTCGACGTCGTCGGCCAGGGCCAGCCGGGGGAAACGGCGGATCAGCGAGCCCACGGCGATCTGGAGCTCCGCGCGGGCGAGCGCGGCGCCCAGGCAGAAGTGCGCGCCGTGGCCGAGCGCCAGGTGGGCACCGGCGGAGGCGCGGGACGGGTCGAAGACGCCGGAGTCCTCGCCGAAGCGGTCCGGGTCCTGGTTGGCCGAGGCGACCGCCGCGATCACACCGCTGCCCTTGGGAATGACGGTGCCGGCGATCTCGACGTCCTCCAGGGTGATACGGAACGGGCCGCCGTCGCCGATCGGGTTGATCCGCAGCAGCTCCTCCACCACCTGGTCGATCGTCTCGGGGTTCTCCCGTACGGCGGCCAGGTGCTCGGGGTGGCGCAGCAGGGTCAGTACGCACTTGCCGATCATGCTGACCGTGGTCTCGTGCCCGGCGACCAGCAGCGTGATGCCCATGGTGATCAGCTCGTGCTCGCTGAGCCGGTCGCCGTCCTCGTCGTGCACGGAGACCAGGGCGCTCATGAGGTCGTCGGCGGGCTCGGCACGCTTGCGCTGGACCAGCTCGGCGAGGTACTGGACCATCGACATGCGCTGCTCCATCACCTCCTCGGCGGTGTGCGCGGTGAGCGAGACGAACGCGTCGGACCAGCCCCGGAAGCGGTCCCGGTCCTCGAAGGGCACCCCGAGCAGCTCGCAGATGACCATCACCGGCAGCGGGAACGCGAAGGCGGGGTTGAGGTCGACCGGCGGGGAGAGCTGCTCCATGCCGTCCAGCAGTTCGTCGGTCAACTGCTGGATGCGCGGGCGCATGTTCTGCACCCGGCGCGCGGTGAACTCGCGTGAGACGAGCCGGCGCACCCGGGTGTGCTCGGGCGCGTCCATGGTGAACAGGCTGCCCGGCATGGGCGGGGCCGCGGTGAGGCGGGGGGCGCCCTCGGCGAGCATCGCCGCCCGGCTGAACCTGGGGTCGGCGAGCACGACGCGGGTGTCGTCGTACCGGCTGACCACATAGCCCTCGTCGCCGCTGGGCAGCCGGACCTTGGCGACCGGGCACTTGGCCCGCAGTTCCTCGTACACGGGGGGCACCTGCACCGCGGACGGGCGGTGGAAGGGGTACTCGTACTCGGTCCCGGCGCCGGCCTCGGCGCCGGTGTCGGAAGCGGTATCGGGGCCGGTCCCGGTCCCGGCGGGGGCTGAGGCGGTGTCCATCGAGTGGCCTCCAGGGCTTCTCGGTTCGCAGACGTGTCGTATCGGTGTCAGCCGACAGTCGCAGGACCGCCTTGTGCAGCGATAAAGGCTCTCTGTACCCGCCGGACCGGGCCGCGTATCCGCCGGAACGGAACAGGCCCGTGGCCCGTCCCGGTGAATTCCGGGGACGAGCCACGGGCCTGCGCGCGCTACGGGTCTCTCAGCGCTGCCAGCCCTCCCGCGTCCGCAGGCCGAAGCCGACGGCGCGGGCCAGCGCGATGCTGGTCAGCCAGCTCATACCGAAGGTGAAGGGGGCCGCGATGTCGTCCGGGCCGTCCCCGAGGAACGAGAAGACGAACATGATTCCGAAGGGGATCCAGGCACGGTTGAGCAGGTTGTGGAGCGGTACGGCCCGGGGAGCGAGCTGACCCCGCTCATGGGCCTGGCCCAGTCCGGCGAACCGGGCGAGGAAGGGCACGGCCGCGCCGAGGAAGGCCCCCGGAATCACCCAGCCCATGTGCTTGAGGACCTCGAAGACGTCCCAGAGCAGCAGGAACGCGCCCAGGGCCCCCCAGAGCAGACGCAGCATCAGAGGGGTGGTACTCCTCGTGGCACCGGTGGTTTCGGTCATCACCATGCTTTTCTCCTCGGTGTCGAGGCTCACGGCCGGGCCGGCCGTCCTGGCCGTACAACACAAGCGGTCCAACAACGCGGATCGAACAACTCAGATCCAACAACGCAGTATCCGACGGGCCACTGGAGCGCCGCTGAAGTCCCAGGTGGCGGGCGGATTCTGCCCGCCCGCACACCCGGTCATGCCCTCTTTCCGGTGCTGTGCCCGTCAGCGTTCTCCGCTGCGGAAGGGCTCCCACTCCGGTACGTCGATGATCTCCAGGACGGCACATGTGCAGCTGAAGCCGGAGCCGCCGCCGACGAGCAGCACCCGGTCGCCCGGGTTCAACTCCCGCCGTTCCAGCAGGTCGTTGAGGCCGGCGATCTGGTCACCGGCGCCCAAGTGGCCCACCGTGCGGGCGAATTCCCAGGTGGAGCGCTCCACCGGGATGCCGAGCAGCTGGGGCAGCTGCCATTCCAGACGGCTGCGGCCACTGGCCAGGGCCACCACCCGGTCGACGTCCGCCCTGCCGATGCCGGCGTCGGCGAGCACCGTGTCCACCACGGAGTTGACCACGCCCGCGACCCGCTCGGTGGCCTCCCGGATGCCACCGTTGGTTCGCATGTAGTGGCCCACCCGGCCCAGCAGGTCCAGGGGTTCGGCGGAGGGCAGGGGGCGCAGCCCGGGGCCCCGCACCACCGCCTCCAGGGAGTTGTCGGAGCCGGTGGCCGTGGACAGCAGCCGGGCGAAGCCGCCCCGCGCGGACAGCATCAGGGCGGTGCCGCCGTCGCCGTACACGAAGCCGGGTTCGCTGCTCCAGCGGCTGATCAGGGGCGCGCCGAAGCGGTCCGCGGTGGTGACCATCGCGGCGCCGGCGCCGGGGCGGGCGGCGACCTGGCGGGCCGCGACCTCCAGTGCGCCGAGGCCGCCGTTGCACTCCTGGTCGAGGCCGAAGGCGGGTACGCCCCGGCCGAGGGCGTGGCCGGCCACGTACGACGCGGCGGGCCACATCTCGACGCCCTGGAACCAGATGCCGCTGTGGATCAGCAGGTCCACGTCGGCGACGTCCACTCCGGAGCGCTTGAGCGCGGTCGTCGCGGCGTGGACGGCCATGTCCGGCGGGGCCATGGACTCGTCGGCGACGGAGACGGAGAGGATCTCGTCCGACGCGTACTGCTCAGCGTTGTACGCCCCGGACTCCTTGGCCGACAGGGCGAGTTCGGGCTCGCCCAGCCACACCCCCGTCCCCGCGACGTACACACCTTCCCACTGCATGGGGTCTCCCTCTTCTCGGCTTTTTCGGGGCGCTCGGGGTCAGGCCGAGCCGACGGACTGTTCCCGCAGGGCGGACACCACGCGCCACAGCGAGGCGGGGGTGGCGAAGGTGTCGGCCATCAGCTCGGAGTCGGGGACGGCGATGCCGTACGTCTCCTCGACCCGGACCAGGACCTCCACCATCGCGAGCGAGTCGAGACCGGCCGCCTTGAGGCTGGTGTCGGGCAGCAGCTCGCCCTTGGCGGCGAGCCGGGGCAGGGCCTCCAGCAGGAGCGCCTCGTACGTCGGGTCCCAGGTCGCGGCCGGTGCCGTCTCCGTGGCCGTCCCTGTGGTCGTCTCTGTCATGGCGGTGATGTCCTCCGTACGGGATCCGGTGAGGGGGGAGACGGTGTGGCGGCGCAGGGCGAGACGGGTCGCGGAGACCGTCTCGGCGCCGTTCACGACGAGTTCGGCGGGTGCCGGGTGGCCGAGGAAGCCGAGCAGGCTCGCGGACAGGCCGTACGCGCCCACGTTCGGGAAGGCCAGCAGGTCGCCCGGGCGCAGCCCCGGCAGTTCGGCGACGCGGGCCAGGATGTCGGCGGGGGTGCACAGCGGGCCGGCGAGGGTCACCGTGGTGGGCTGCTCCCCGTCACCGGTCGCCTCGTCCGTCGTACCGCCGGGGGCCGCGAGGGGCTGGGCGGAGAGGGGGAGCAGACGGCCGAGGCCGGACAGGCCGCCGAGGTGGTTGATGCCGGAGTCGAGCACCGCGTACGTGTTGCCGCGGCTGTTCTTCACATCGGTGACGGTGACCACCAGCCGGCCGCTGTCGCCCACCAGATAGCGTCCGGACTCGAAGGCGACGACCGGTTCGCCGTCCCGCCAGCCGGGCAGTTCCTCGTCGAGTACGGCGGACAGCGCGACCCGCAGACCGGGGTACGCGGGCCGCTCGCCGGGGGTCGCGTACGGCGCCGCGAAGCCGCCGCCGAGGTCCAGCAGGTGCAGCGGGATGCCGAGTTCGTCGCGGAGCCGGGCGGCGGTGCGCACGCTCTGGGCCAGCTCGGCGAGGAGGCCGGCCTCGTCGCGGGCGTTGGTGAGCGGGAAGAAGTGCATCCCGATGATGCGGACGCCCCTCACCAGCAGCCGGGCGCCGTGCGCGGCCAGGTCGTCGAGGTCGAACCCGAACTGGGACGGGCCGCCGGTCATCCGCAGCCCGCCCTGGCCCGGCGCCCCCTCCGCGTTGATGCGCAGCACGCAGTCGGCGGTGACACCGTGGGCGTCGGCGGCGGCGCCGATCCGGTCCAGGTCGCCGAAGGACTCGGCGGAGAAGGTGCGCATCCCCGCCGCGATCGCCTCGTCCAGCTCGGCGGGGACCTTGCCGGGGCCGGAGTACATCAGTTCCGACGCCGGGTGACCGGCTTCGAGGGCGGCGGCCAGTTCACCGCGCGAGGTGACCTCGGCGCGGGCCCCGCCCCGGCGCAGTTCGGCGACGAGGTCGGGGTGCGAGTTGGCCTTCAGGGAGTAGTAGACGCGGCTCGGCTGGGGCAGGGCCGCCCGCAGGTCCTCCAGGGCGGTGCGCACCCGGGCCAGGTCGTAGACGTACAGGGGGCTGCCGTACTGCTCGACGAGCCGGCGGACCGTCAGGTCGTCGCCGGGCGGGCCGGTGCGGTCGCGGTCGCGGTCAGTGGACATGGGTGCCCTCCAAGAGCTGCCGACGCAGCTCCTTGCGGTCGGTCTTGCCGTTGGGGGTGAGCGGAAGCGCGGTCAGCACATGGCAGATGTCGGGCACCTTGGCGGCTTCGAGGCGCTCCCCGAGCCGGGCCAGCACCTGCTCCCCGCTCAGGTCGGGGGCCTCGCCGACGACGAAGAGGACCATGTCGCGGTCCTCCTCCGGCACGAGCAGCGCCGCTTCGCGGACGCCGTCGATGTCGAGCACGGCGGCCTCGATCTCCACGGACGTCATCCGCGAGCCGCGCCGCTTGAACAGGTCGTCGCGGCGGCCCTGGAAGTAGACGTGGCCGTCGGCGTCGAGGCGGCCGTAGTCACCGGTGTGCAGGGTGCGCGGTGCGCCGTCGGCGCCCGGACGGTAGCGCAGGGCGGTCTGCTCGGGGGAGCGCCAGTAGCCGGCCATCAGGTGCGGGCCGCGCACCACGATCTCGCCGGTCTCGCCGGTCGGGACCGGCCGTCCCTCGTCGTCGACCACCAGGACCTCGGTGCCGGGCAGCGCGGGACCCACCGAACCGGGGCGGGCCAGGTCCCCGTCGGGCTCCAGGATGGTGATCCGCTTGCACTCGGTGGTGCCGTACATGGGCGCCACCGAAGCGCCGGGGAACGTCTCGCGGAGCGTGGCGATGAGCGGGGCGTTGAGGGCGGCCCCGGTGTTGGTGAACAGCCGTATGGCGGTGGGGCGTTGGTCGCGGGAGGCGAGTTTGACGAGCAGTTCGCCGAGCGACGGCACGAGGGGCACGACGGTCGCCCCGTGGTCCCGGGCGAAGCCGAGCAGCCGGGCGTGGTCGGCCGGTCCGGACAGCAGCAGTTCGGCGCCGGACAGCACGCTGAGCAGGACCTGGTAGAGGCCGTAGTCGAAGGAGAGCGGGACGGCGGTGAGCACGACGTCGTCGGGGCGGTAGTTCAGCCTCGCCTGGATGGCGCGGGCGGCGAACGCCACCGGACCGTGCGGGCAGGCCACGCCCTTGGGCGCCCCGGTGCTGCCCGAGGTGTAGATGAGCAGGCAGAGCCGGTCGGCGGGCACCTCGGTCTCGGTACGGGCGGCCGGGTCGGCCGGTCCGGACAGGTCCAGCTCGGACACGACGGCCACCGGCAC
>NZ_LIQQ01000155.1 GCF_001418565.1 Streptomyces graminilatus
GCCCCCAGGTACGGGACGGGTAGGGGCGGCGGGGGCGAGGAAACATAGGCTGCCCCCTGTGAACGCGAACCCCACCTTCGGCCCCGCCACCGGCATCGGTTCCCTGCCCGGCGGCGACGCCCGGGAAGCCGTCAAGGCGGCCACCGGGACCTTCGACGACTTCCCCTTCCTCCCCGAACTCCCCGCCAGGGGCCCAGGCGCCGACATGATCGGCCGCACCGCCGGAATGCTCGTCGAGATGTACGCGCGCGTGGAGCCAAGCGGCTGGCGCCTCGGCGACCGCCCAGGCCGGGACACCAAGCGGGCCCGCTCCTGGCTCGGCGAGGACCTCGACGCGCTGGAGGAGTTCACCCAGGGCTATGAGGGGCAGCTCAAGGTGCAGGCCGTGGGGCCCTGGACACTCGCCGCCGCCCTCGAACTGCGCAACGGCGAACTCGCCCTCTCCGACCCCGGCGCCTGCCGCGACCTCGCCGGCTCCCTCGCCGAGGGCATCCGCCTCCACCTCGACGAACTCCGCCGCCGCATCCCCGGCGCCCAACTCGTCCTCCAGCTCGACGAACCGTCCCTCATGGCGGTGCTGCGCGGCCAGGTGAGAACGGCCAGCGGCTACCGCACGCACCGCGTCCCGGACCGCCAGATCGCCGAGGCCACGCTCCGGGAGGTGATCGGCGTGCACCGTGACGGGCCCGTCGTCGTCCATTCCTGCGCCCCGGACGTCCCGTTCGCCCTGCTTCGCCGGGCCGGTGCCGCCGCCGTCTCCTTCGACTTCTCTCTCCTCACCGAACGTGACGACGACGCGATCGGTGAGGCGGTGGAGGCGGGGCTGCGGCTGTTCGCCGGTGTCGTGCCGGGCACGGACGGCCCGTTGTCAGACCCTGCCGGTAGCGTCAGTGGTGTCAGAACGCTGTGGCGCAGGCTGGGGCTGCATCCGGGACTTCTCGCGGAGGCGGTCACCGTCACTCCGTCGTGCGGACTCGCGGGCGCTTCCCCGCGGTACGCATGGGCGGCGCTCGCCCACTGCGTCCAGGCGGCGAGATCACTCGCGGACAACCCAGAGTAACGGGAGGACAACACGGTGGCCGGCGAACAGCACGCACAGACCACATCGGTGCCCGCCGAGGCGCGCGACAGGCACGCCCAGCTCGCCGAGCGCATCGAGGAACACCGCTTCCGGTACTACGTGAACGACGCTCCCGTCGTCAGCGACGCGGACTTCGACAAGCTCCTGCGCACCCTGGAGGCGCTGGAGGAGGAGTATCCAGAGCTGCGCACGCCCGACTCCCCGACCCAGAAGGTCGCGGGGGCGTACGAGACGGACTTCACCTCGGTGGAGCACCGCTCCCGCATGCTCTCCCTCGACAACGCCTTCGACGACCTGGAGTTGGCGGCGTGGGCGGAGCGCGTCCACAAGGACGTCGGCGCCTCCGAGCACCACTTCCTGTGCGAGCTGAAGGTCGACGGCCTCGCCGTCAACCTGACCTACGAGCACGGTCGGCTCACCCGTGCGGCGACCCGCGGCGACGGCCGCACCGGCGAGGACATCACGCCCAACGTGCGCACGATCGCGGAGATCCCGGACCGGCTCACGGGCGACCGGGTCCCGGACCTGGTCGAGATCCGCGGCGAGGTCTTCTTCCCGATGGAGAAGTTCGAGGAGCTCAACGCCCGTCTGGTGGAGGGCGGTGACAAGCCGTTCGCCAACCCGCGCAACGCGGCGGCCGGTTCGCTCCGCCAGAAGGACCCGCGCGTCACCGCCACCCGCCCGCTGCACATGGTGGTCCACGGCATCGGCGCCCTGGAGGGCTACGACCCGCTGACCTGCCTCTCCGAGGCGTACACCCTGCTGCACGGATGGGGCCTGCCGACCACGCGGTACGCGAAGCGGGTCGACGACCTCGACGGCGTACGGGAGTTCATCGCGTACTACGGCGAGAACCGGCACTCCGTGGAGCACGAGATCGACGGCGTCGTCGTCAAGCTCGATGAGATCCCGCTCCAAGGTCGCCTCGGTTCCACCTCCCGCGCTCCTCGCTGGGCCATCGCCTGGAAGTACGCGCCCGAGGAGGTCAACACCAAGCTCATCAACATCCGCGTGGGCGTCGGTCGTACGGGTCGCGTCACGCCCTACGCCCAGGTCGAACCGGTCACCGTCGCCGGCTCCGAGGTCGAGTTCGCCACCCTGCACAACCAGGACGTCGTCAAGGCCAAGGGCGTGCTCATCGGCGACACCGTGGTGCTGCGCAAGGCCGGTGACGTCATCCCGGAGATCCTCGGCCCGGTCGCCGACCTGCGCGACGGCACGGAGAGGCCCTTCGAGATGCCGGCCGTGTGTCCTGAGTGCGGTACGCCGCTGCGGCCCATGAAGGAGGGCGACATCGACCTCCGCTGCCCCAACGGGCAGAGCTGCCCCGCCCAGTTGAGGGAGCGGCTGTTCTATCTCGCCGGGCGCAAGTGCCTGGACATCGAGAACTTCGGTTACGTGGCCGCCGCCGCGCTCACCAAGCCGCTGGAACCGGCCGACCCGCCGCTCGTCGATGAGGGCGACCTCTTCGACCTCACCATCGAGCAACTGCTGCCGATCAAGGCGTACGTCCTGGACCAGGACAGCGGGCTGCCCAAGCGGGACCCGAAGACCGGCGAGGAGAAGATCGCCACCGTCTTCGCCAACCAGGAGGGCGAGCCCAGGAAGAACGCGGTGTCGATGCTCGCCAACATCGCCGCCGCCAAGGACCGTCCGCTCGCCCGGATCATCACCGGTCTGTCGATCCGGCACGTCGGTCCGGTCGCCGCCGAGGCGCTGGCCCGTGAATTCCGCTCGATCGAGCGCATTGAGCAGGCCTCCGAGGAGGAGCTGGCGACCACGGACGGGGTCGGCCCGATCATCGCGGCCTCCCTCAAGGAGTGGTTCGCGGTGGACTGGCATCAGGAGATCCTGCGCAAGTGGCGGGCCGCAGGGGTCCGGATGGAGGAGGAGCACTCCGGCGAGGACGAGGGGCCCAGGCCGCTCGAAGGGCTCACCGTCGTCGTGACCGGCACGCTGGAACACCACACCCGGGACGGCGCGAAGGACGCCCTACAGAGCCGTGGAGCAAAAGTGACCGGTTCTGTTTCGAAGAAGACGTCATTCGTGGTTGTGGGTGACAATCCTGGTTCGAAGTTCGACAAGGCCATGCAGTTGAAGGTCCCTGTGCTGAACGAGGACGGCTTTGCCGTACTGCTCGAACAAGGACCCGAGGCCGCGGCTGAAGTGGCTCTACCTAACGAAGAGTAGGGGTTGAAGACCACCCGATCGGCGCATACCAGATGCATACGGGTGGTTGGGTCGCATTCGGGCAACCGTCGGCGACCGCTGCCCGTGGAAGCCTTCCGCGGCCTACTGTTGACGTAAGCGCCCGCCGTGCCCGGAGCGGTTTCGGACGCGGTGCCGGTTGACGGTTGACGGACATCGGACCGCGTGGCGTGGGCACCGCCGGCTGTGAGAGGGACGGGAATGGAACCGACCGATAGCGCCGCCCCTCCCTCAAGGCTGCTCGGACGCCGGATATCCGGCGTCCGGCGCTGGGGCTCCGCCCTCCTCGCGGGCCGCCCAGGATCCGGCCGGGAGCCGGACGCGCCCCGCCGGACGGCGGGGTTCCTGGAGCGGGCGGGCGTCGGCGTCCGTACATCCGGACGCGCGTCCGGACCGGCGGGCGGCACCGGCACGGCGGGCGGAACAGGAGCGGGAGTCGCGGGCGGTGCCGGACCGTGCGTCGTCGCCGACAGCAGGGTGTCGACCCCGCTGACGGCCCACCTCACCGCCGAGGAGCGCGTCGCCCATCTGCACGCCCACGACCCCGCGCGCCAGTTGACCTGGCCCGCGCTGCCCGCGGCGGTCGTCGCGGCGGCCGGGTTCGTCCTCGGCGCCGGCTTCTACCGGGGCTTCACCGGTCACAGCGCGCTGTTCCCGTCCGGCACCGTCGGCTGGGCCCTCGCCGTGCTCACCGGGGTCATCGTCTTCCACCTCGTCGCCCTCGGCCGCGCCCGCTGGTGGGGCGGCACCGGCTCCGGCTCCGCCCTCACCCTCTCCGTGCTCCTGCTGTTCGGGTGGGTGCCGGCCGGCATGGTCAGCCTCACCGTCGTCGTCCTGGTCGGCGTGGCCCGGCGCCGCCGCTGGCGGGTGGGCCTGCTGCACGGGGCGGTGGACATCCTCGGCATCGGCGCCGGCGCGCTGGTGCTCGCCGCGTTCGGACGGGTCCCGTCCGTCGAGTCACCGTGGAACCCGCAGACCTGGAGTTTCTACACGGCACCCGAGGTGATGCTGGTCGCGGTCGCCTACCTGGTCCTCACCCGCACCCTGCTCTGGTATCTGCACACCCCGCGCGGCGGACTGCCCACGGCCGCCCGCTCCGCCCTGGTCAGACAGGGCCTGGTCGCGGTCGCGCTGCTCGCCATCGCACCGCTGATCTGCGTCGTCGCCGTCGCCCTGCCGATCCTGCTGCCGCTGTTCGCCATTCCGCTCATCGCCCTCGACTCCACCCTGTGGATAGCCAGGGTCCGGGCCGAGGAACAGCTCCGCGACCCGCTGACCGGGCTGCCCAACAGACAATGGCTCCTGGAACGGACCTGGACGGCCCTCGACGACGCCGAACGCATCGACGCGCGGGCCGCGTTGATGCTCATAGACCTCGACCGCTTCCGCTCCGTGAACGACACACTGGGCCACCTCGCCGGTGACCGTCTCCTCCTCCAGATAGCCGACCGGCTGCGCCTCGCGCTTCCGCGCGGCGCGGAGGCCGCCCGGCTCGGCGGCGACGAGTTCGCCGTGTTACTGCCGGTCGTCGACTCCACGACGTCCGCCACCCGCGTCGCCCGCAACCTGGTCACCGTGCTCGGCTCCCCGCTCGACCTCGACGGACTCACCCTCGTCCTGGAGGCCAGCGCGGGCCTCGCCGTCTTCCCCGACCACGCGCTCGACGCGGAGGGGCTGCTGCGGCGCGCGGACGTCGCGATGTACCAGGCGAAGCGGGACCGCACGGGCGTCGAGGTGTACGAGTCCAAGCGGGACTCGAACACCCCGGACCGGCTGGGCCTGCTGGGCGACCTGCGGCGCGCGCTCGACGCGCACGAGGTCGAACTGCACTACCAGCCCAAGGTGCGCTTCGACGGGCAGGTCGCCGGTCTGGAGGCACTGGTGCGATGGGTGCACCCGGAGCGCGGGAAGGTGCCGCCGGACGAGTTCATAGCCATCGCCGAGTCGTCCGGGCTGATGCCCCACCTCACGGAGTACGTACTGGAGACGGCGCTCGAACAGGTCGCCAAGTGGCGCTCCCAGAAGCTGTTCGTCCCGGTCGCCGTCAACGTCTCCCCGCGTGACGTCCACACCCCCGGCTTCGCCGGTTCCGTCGCCGCGCGCCTGGCCCGGCACGGGGTCCCGGCGGGAGCGCTCCAACTGGAGATCACGGAGCACGTGCTCCTGGAGGATCCGCAGAAGGCCGCGGACACGCTGGCCGCGCTGACCGGGCACGGCGTGAAGATGTCCCTGGACGACTTCGGGACCGGGTACTCGTCGCTGGTGCATCTGCGGCGGCTGCCGGTGAGCGAGCTGAAGATCGACCGGTCGTTCGTGGCGCGGCTGGCGGTGGACACGGAGGACGCGGAGATCGTGCGGTGCACGGTCGATCTCGCGCACTCCCTGGGACTGCTTGTCGTCGCCGAGGGCGTCGAGGACGACGAGACGTGGGAACGGCTGCGGGACATGGGCTGCGACGCGGTGCAGGGGTGGCTGGTCGCCGCCGCGATGCCTCCCGAGGAGGCCACGGCCTGGTTGCTGGCGCGGGGGACCCGGGGGTGGCAGCGGCCCCGGGCGGCTCTGCCCGCAGCAGAGTGATTCCGGGCGATCTCTCACCCGAGCGCCGCCCGTTTCCCGCGGCTGCCGGTCGCCGGAAACAATCCCGTGCGCGGGGTGGTTCGTCCGACCCCTAGGATTGGGGCCAAAACCACACCGCACTCACCCCAGAGGATCGCTGCATGCCTGGCATCACGCGCGAGGAGGTCGCCCACCTCGCACGGCTGGCGCGTCTGGAGCTGAAGGGCGAAGAGCTCGACCACTTCGCAGGCCAGCTCGACGACATCATCGGCGCGGTCGCCCGCGTCAGCGAGGTCGCCGACCAAGACGTACCGCCGACCTCGCACCCGCTGCCGCTGACGAACGTCATGCGCGCGGACGAGGTCCGTCCGTCGCTCACCCCCGAGCAGGCGCTCTCCGGCGCCCCGGCCCAGGAGCAGCAGCGTTTCAAGGTGCCGCAGATCCTGGGGGAGGACTAATCACATGACGGACCACAGCAGCATCATCCGGCTCACCGCCGCCGAGACCGCCGCGAACATCGCCTCCGGCGTCCTCACGGCCGTCGAGGTCACCGAGGCCCACCTCGCGCGTATCGAGGAGGTCGACGCGAAGGTGCACGCCTTCCTGCACGTCGACCGGGAGGGCGCCCTCGCCCAGGCCCGCGCCGTGGACGCCAAGCGCGAGCGCGGGGAGACGCTGGGCCCGCTGGCCGGCGTACCCCTCGCGCTCAAGGACATCTTCACCACCGAGGGGATCCCGACCACCGTCGGCTCCAAGATCCTCGAAGGGTGGATCCCGCCCTACGACGCGACGCTCACCAAGCGGCTGAAGGCCGCCGACGTCGTCATCCTCGGCAAGACCAACATGGACGAGTTCGCCATGGGGTCGAGCACCGAGAACAGCGCGTACGGGCCGACCGGCAACCCGTGGGACCTGACCAGGATCCCTGGTGGTTCCGGTGGTGGGTCGAGTGCCGCGCTCGCCTCCTTCCAGGCGCCGCTGGCCATCGGCACGGACACCGGCGGTTCCATCCGCCAGCCCGCCGCCGTCACCGGCACGGTCGGCGTGAAGCCGACGTACGGCGCCGTGTCGCGGTACGGCATGGTCGCCTTCTCGTCCTCCCTCGACCAGGGCGGGCCCTGCGCCCGTACGGTCCTGGACGCCGCGCTCCTGCACGAGGTCATCGCCGGGCACGACCCGCTCGACTCCACCTCGATCGACGCGCCGGTCCCGCCGGTAGTCGAGGCCGCCCGCAACGGCAGCGTCGAGGGCATGCGCGTCGGTGTCGTCAAGCAGTTCCGCGGCGAGGGCTACCAGGCCGGCGTCATCCAGCGCTTCGACGAGTCCGTCGCCCTTCTCAAGGAGCTGGGCGCCGAGATCGTGGAGCTGGACTGCCCGTCCTTCGACCTCGCTCTTTCGGCCTACTACCTGATCGCGCCCTCCGAGTGCTCGTCCAACCTCGCGCGCTTCGACGGACTGCGCTACGGCCGCCGTACGGGCGACGACGGCACGCACTCCGCCGAAGAGGTCACCTCGCTCACCCGTGCGGAGGGCTTCGGCCCCGAGGTCAAGCGCCGCATCATCCTCGGCACGTACGCGCTCAGCTCCGGCTACTACGACGCGTACTACGGCAGCGCCCAGAAGGTCCGTACGCTCATCACGCGCGACTTCGAGAAGGCGTTCGAGTCGGTGGACGTGATCGTCTCCCCGACGACGCCCACCACCGCCTTCCCGATCGGCGAGCGTGCCGACGACCCGATGGCGATGTACCTCGCGGACCTCTGCACCATCCCCACCAACCTGGCGGGCAACGCGGCCATGTCCCTGCCCTGCGGTCTCGCGCCGGAGGACGGACTGCCGGTCGGGCTCCAGATCATCGCCCCGGCGCTGAAGGACGACCGTCTCTACAAGGTCGGCGCAGCCGTCGAGGCCGCCTTCGTGGAAAAGTGGGGGCACCCGCTGCTCGAGGAGGCACCGTCGCTGTGAGCAATGCTCTTTCGAAGGCCAAGGGCTTCAAGAAGTCCAAGTCCGGCACGTACCTGTCCATCGCGACCACCGCGTTCGGAGCCGTCAGCGTCGTCAAGCAGGCCAGGAAGGCCCGCTCGGAGAGCGACACGCTGCGCCTCATCGACGCGGCCGTGTCCGCCGCCGCCATCGTCACCGGCCTCGCCATCCTCTACCGCGAGCTGAAGCGGCTGGGCGACGACGACGTCCTGCTGGGCTGAGAGGGAAGTTTTCACCGTGACCACCACGACCGACACCGAACTGGTGTCGTACGAGGACGCGCTGGCGTCGTACGACCCCGTCATGGGCCTTGAGGTCCACGTCGAACTCGGCACCAGGACCAAGATGTTCTGCGGCTGTTCGACCGAGCTGGGCGGCGAGCCCAACTCGCAGACCTGCCCGACCTGCCTCGGCCTGCCCGGCGCGCTCCCGGTCGTCAACGCGACCGGCGTCGAGTCCGCCATCAAGATCGGCCTCGCGCTGCACTGCGAGATCGCCGAGTGGTGCCGCTTCGCCCGGAAGAACTACTTCTATCCGGACATGCCGAAGAACTTCCAGACCTCCCAGTACGACGAGCCGATCGCCTTCAACGGCTACCTCGACGTCCAGCTGGAGGACGGCGAGACCTTCCGCGTGGAGATCGAGCGCGCCCACATGGAGGAGGACACCGGCAAGTCGCTGCACGTCGGCGGCGCGACGGGCCGTATCCACGGCGCCTCGCACTCGCTGCTCGACTACAACCGCGCCGGCATCCCCCTCATCGAGATCGTCACCAAGCCGATCGAGGGCGCCGGTGAGCGCGCTCCCGAGGTCGCCAAGGCGTACGTCGCCGAGCTGCGCGAACTCATCAAGGCGCTCGGCGTGTCCGAGGCCCGGATGGACCAGGGGCAGATGCGCTGCGACGTGAACCTGTCGCTGCGCCCGCACGGCCGCGAGAAGTTCGGCACCCGCAGCGAGACGAAGAACGTCAACTCGCTGCGTTCCGTGGAGCGCGCGGCCCGTTTCGAGATCCAGCGGCACGCCGCCGTGCTGAACTCGGGCGGGACGATCATCCAGGAGACCCGGCACTTCCACGAGGACACCGGGTCGACGACCTCGGGCCGCGTGAAGGAGGAGGCCGAGGACTACCGGTACTTCCCCGAGCCGGACCTGGTACCGGTGGCCCCCGCCCGTGAGTGGGTCGAGGAGATCCGCGCCGGGCTGCCCGAACTGCCGCTGGCCCGCCGCAACCGGCTCCTCGCGGAGTGGGGTGTCACGGCGACCGACATGCAGGCGATGCTCAACGCCGGTGCCATCGACCTGATCGTCGCCACCATCGACGCCGGTGCCGACGCGACCTCCGCCCGCAAGTGGTGGATGGGTGAACTCGCGCGCAGCGCCAACGAGTCGGGCACCCCGCTCGACGAACTGGCCATCACCGCCGAGCAGGTCGCCCGGGTCTCCGCGCTGGTCGCGTCGGGCGACCTGAACGACAAGCTGGCCCGCCAGGTCATCGAGGGCGTCCTCGCGGGCGAGGGCACCCCGGACGAGGTCGTCGAGAAGCGCGGTCTGAAGGTCGTCTCCGACGACGGCGCGCTCAACACGGCCGTCCAGGAGGCCATCGCCGGCAACCCGGGCATCGCCGACAAGATCCGCGGCGGCAAGGTGGCCGCGGTCGGCGCCCTGGTCGGCGCGGTCATGAAGGCGACCCGCGGTCAGGCCGACGCGGCCCGCGTCAAGGAACTGATCCTTGAGCAGTTGGGCGTCAGCGAAGGCTGAGCCGAGCGGCGAACAGCGGCCGAGGGGTGCATCGGGTTCCCGGTGCGCCCCTCGGCCTTTGCCGCCATCCCGGCTACGTGCGGGCATCCTGGGCCCGCAGCCGGATATTCAGATGGTCGCGCTACGCTCCCGCGCCATGGACGCGAAAGACGAGACCCGAGAGAACGAGGAGGAGCGCAAGGACGTGCGCGAAGAGGTGCGCGACGAGGTGCGCGAAGAGGTGCGCGAGACGGAGCGCGAGGCCGAAGCCGAAGTCAAAGTCGAAGCCGAAGTCAAAGTCGAAGCCGAAGCCGAAGGCGAAGACGAAGGCGAAGACGAAGGCGAAGGCGAAGGCGAAGTCACAGAGAAGCCTGAAGAGGAACTCGACGACGAGCGCGACACCAAGGACGAGGACGAGCTCGACGACGAAGAGGACGACGAAGAGGACGACGAAGAGGACGAGTACGAGTACGACGAAGAGGACGCGGAGCTGGACGCCCGGCGGGCCCGCTGGACGGCCACCGGGACCGGGGCGCTGCTGGCCCTCGTGGGACTCGCCGCCGCCACGATCCGCCTCCTCGGCCCCGCACCCGTGCTCGTGCCCGCCGCGTACGCCCTCGGCGCCGCCATATGTGTGCTCGCGGCGGTTTTGGGGTCACGGGGACGCACCCGGCGGGCCCTGTGGCTGCTGATTGTCGGCGTAATGGTGATGGCGCTCGGAGACCAGTTCGACTGAGCCCTACGAGCCCTTTATGTAGTCGTCCTCCGAGGTGACAGACCCCCTGTGATTGTCCTGTGATGTGACTCGCAATCTTGTGAATAAGGGCACTAACGGCTCAAACGATCATCAGCGCCTGTAACAGTGGTTCGGCATCGCTCTTGCGTTCTTTCGTCTCTTCGCGGGCTGTTCTGTTCATTCACGACTGCTCCCGGCCAAAGATCCATATGTCAACCAGGGAGCACGTCTGTGGCAGTCCTCGCGCGCTGGTGTGTCAGGCACCGCCTCGTCGTCGTTCTGCTCTGGCTCGCCGCCTTCGCCGGGGTGACCGCGGCCGCGGCCGTCGCGGGCTCGGCGTACTCGAACGACTACGAGGTCCCCGGCACCGAGTCGGGCCGCGCCGCCCACCTCCTGGAGAAGGGTTTCTCCGGGCTCGGGGGCGACACCGACACCGTCGTCTGGCACACCCGCTCCGGCACGGTCCGCGCCACCGACGTCGAGCAGCCGATGACCCGCACCCTGGACCGCATCGCGGACCTGCCCGGCGTGGCCTCGGTGGTCAGCCCCTACGAGGGCGGGGGCAGCGGCCGGATCAGCGCCGACGGGCGTACGGCGTACGCCACCGTCACCTTCGACAAGCCGGCCGAGGACGTCGGTGTGGGCGAGGCACGGGCCGTCGTCGGCGCGGCGGAGGCGGCGCGCGGCGACGGGCTCCAGGTGGAGCTGGGCGGCAGTGCCATCGCGCTCACCCAGTCGTCCGGCGGGCACCTCGCCGAGATCGTCGGCGTGGTCGTGGCGGGCGTCGTGCTGTTCCTCGCCTTCGGCTCGCTCGCCGCATCCCTGCTGCCCATCGCCACCGCCCTGGTGAGCGTCGGCACGGCGTACGCCGGGATCGGGCTCCTCGGGCACGCGATGACCGTCGCCGACTTCGCGCCCATGCTCGGCATGCTGATCGGCCTCGGCGTGGGCATCGACTACGCGCTGTTCATCGTCACCAGACACCGGCGCGGCCTGAAACGCGGCCTGCCCGTCGCCGAGGCCGCCACCAACGCCGTGACCACCACGGGACGGGCTGTCGTCTTCGCGGGCGCGACCGTTTGCATCGCGCTGCTGGGGATGCTGATCCTGCGCCTCGGCTTCCTCAACGGGGTCGCGATCGCGGCCTCGCTGACGGTGGTCCTGACCGTAGCGGCCTCCGTGACCCTGCTGCCCGCCCTGCTGTCGTTCATCGGGCCGCGCGCCCTGAGCCGGCGCGAGCGGCGCAGGCTGGCCGAGCACGGGCCCGAACCGGAGCTGCCCACCGGGTTCGCCGCCCGCTGGTCCGCGTTCGTCGAGCGCCACCCCAAGCTGCTCGGCGGCGCCGCCCTGGCCGTCATCGCGCTGCTCGCCGTGCCCACCCTCTCGCTCCACCTCGGCACCTCCGACCAGGGCAACAACCCGAGGACGACGACCACACGCCAGGCCTACGACCTCCTCGCCCACGGCTTCGGCCCCGGCGTCAACGGCCCCCTCACCCTGGTCACACACGTCTCCGACGCCGAGGACAAGCTCGTCCTCGACAACCTCGGCACGACCTTGCGGACCACCGAGGGCGTCGCGTCGTCCTCGCCGGTCACCTACAGCGCCGACGGCTCCACCGGGTACCTCACCGTCGTACCGGAGTCCTCCCCGCAGTCCGCGCGGACCGGCGACCTGGTGGAGCGGCTGCGCGAGAAGGTGCTCCCGCGCGCGGAGACCGGCACCTCGCTCGACCTGCACGTCGGCGGTGTCACGGCCAGCTATGACGACTTCGCGGCTGTGATCGTCGGCAAGCTGCCGCTGTTCGTCGGTGTCGTGATCAGTCTGGGCTGTCTGCTGCTCCTGCTCGCGTTCCGGTCGATCGGCATCCCGCTCAAGGCCGCCGCGATGAACGTGGCCGCCGTCGCCTCCGCGTTCGGGGTCGTCGTCGCGATCTTCCAGTGGGGCTGGGGGAGCGAACTGCTGGGCCTCGGCAGCGCGGGCCCGATCGAACCCTTCCTCCCCGTGATCATGGTCTCCGTCCTCTTCGGACTCTCCATGGACTACCAGGTCTTCCTGGTCAGCCGGATGTACGAGGAGTGGCTGGAGACCGGCGACAACCGGCGGGCCGTACGGGTCGGCCTCGCCGAGACCAGCCGCGTGATCAACTCGGCGGCGGTCGTCATGATCTCCGTCTTCCTCGCCTTCGTCCTCTCCGGCGACCGGGTGATCGCCATGTTCGGCATCGCGCTGGCCGCCGCAGTCGCCCTCGACGCCTTCGTCCTGCGTACGCTCCTGGTGCCCGCGCTGATGCATCTGCTCGGCGGCGCCAACTGGTGGCTGCCCCGCTGGCTGGACAAGCGCCTGCCCCGCATCAGCATCGAGCCGCCCGAGTGCCGCGCCGCCGCCGCGCAAATCCCGGGCGCCCGGAAGGCCGACCGTGCGAGCATGCCGGACGTGATCGACATGGACGTCATGGACGTCGTCGACGCTGTGGACGTACGGGACGTACTGGTGAAGGAGCGACCACAGGATGTACGCGATATCCCTGGGTGACGACGGCGCCGAACTCCGGCCCCTGGAGCCCTGGCACGCCGAGGAGTTCCTCGCGCACCTCGACCGGGGACGGGAGTTCATCACCCGCCACATCCCCTTCGGCATGAAGTCGACGGACGTCGACTCCGCGCGGGAGCAGCTCCAGCAGTACGCCGACCGGCGCGCCGCCGACTCCGGGTCGCTGCACGGGATCTGGCTGGACGGGAAGCTCGTCGGCGGAGTGCTGTTCCTCAACTTCAGCGCGGAGCACGGCAACTGCGAGGTCGGCTGCTGGCTGGAACCGGCCGGCACCGGACGGGGACTGATCACGCGCGCGATGCGGGTCCTCATCGACTGGGCGATCGACGTACGCGGCATGCACCGTGTGGAATGGCACGCGTCGTCCGTCAACGAGGCGAGCATCAACGTGGCGCGGCGGCTGGGGATGAGCCGTGAGGGCCTGCTGCGGGAGAACTATCCGCACCGGGGTGTCCGCGCGGACACCGAGATCTGGGCGGTACTCGCGCCCGAATGGCGCGACGCACGCGCGCGTGCCGCTCACAAGGATCGTTGACGATCGTCAGCGATCATTAAGGAACTTCTCAGACGACGTCCGTACGGTGCGGGCATGGGAACCAGGACAGCAGACGAGACCGGCGCCGAGACCGGTACCGAGGCGAAGAGTGACGACGTGAAGAGCGGTAACGACACGGTGGACATCACCAAGGACGAGCAGTCGGCGCAGGCCGAGACCGAGACCCACACCGACACCAAGGCGGAGACCCTGGGTGACGCGGACGAGTACGAGGGCGAGGCCGACCTGACGGACCTCGAGAAGGCGGAGCTCGCGGCCCTGACGGAGGGCCCCTCCGACGTGGGACAGGGCGCCGCCGCCGTCGTGTCAGCCATCCTCGGCTTCGTCTCGCTCACCGGCAGCTGGCTGGGCACGGTGGCCGGGGCGCGCGAGGGGCTCAAGGGCCAGCTGGCACTCCAGGCCGCGCAGTCGCCGAGCATCGCCACCGTCGTCAAGGAGCAGTACGGCGACGCCTGGCAGACCACCGCGCTGTGGGGCGGCATCTTCGCCCTGCTCGGGCTGCTCGTCGCCGTCGCGGCCCTCGCCCGGCCCGCGTTCGGCGCCCCGGGCAGGCCGCAGGCCGCCTGGATCAAGTCGGTCTCCTGGGCGGGCGTCGCCCTCGGCGTCCTCGGACTGCTCCTCGCGGTCCTGAAGTACACCGACGTCCTGCTGGGCCTGCCGTCCACGTCCTGACCCGGGAGCGGGAATCACCGCAGGTCATGAGGGGCCTTAGGCCGGTCGTAAGCACCTTACGGCCCGCCCGGGGCCCCTCACCCGTTTCTAAGGCCCCCACCCCCTCGGAAGATGCGGAACTCTCCCGATGTGGCGCACCCACCTGGGAGACGAAGGTTGAGACATCGCGGAAAGCGATGAACGACCGACTCGCCAGAGACTTGAGGGGCACCACATGTTCGAGTACGAACTCCAGCAGATGCGTTCCGCCGAACTGCGCCGCGAGGCCGCCGACGAGCGACTGGCCCGGGAGGTCGTCCGAGGCGCCCGTGCCGCCCGCCGAGAGGCAGCCGGCCGAGCCGCCGAGGGCGAGGTGCATTCCGACGGCCAGCGCCGGCACTGGTTCACCCGGGCCGCATGAGCACGGGGGGCCGGGCGCCCCGCAACGGGCCGGTCGCCGTGTCGGTGACCGGCCTTTCGGCTGCCCCGGCACCGGGCCGGACGTCCGGCCCGGCGCGCACCAACTCCAGCACCAACTCCAGCATCAACTCCAGCACCAGAGCCATCACCAGATCCATCACCTGGGCCGTCGGCCCGATAACCAGTCCCGCGATGTCAGAGCCCCGTGCGATGCTCTGGCCTGTGGAGACCAGGTCCGTCTGTCCGGTGTTCGTAGGTCGAGCCGATGAGTTGGGGGTGTTGCACGACGCGCTTGCCCGCGCCGCCGCCGGTGAGCCGCAGGCGCTGCTGCTCGGCGGGGAGGCCGGGGTCGGCAAGACGCGGCTCGTCGAGGAGTTCGCCGGCGCGGCCCGTGACCTGGGCGCCGTCGTCGCGCTCGGCGGCTGCGTCGAGATCGGCGCCGACGGCCTGCCCTTCGCGCCCTTCTCCACCGCCCTGCGTGCCCTGCGGCGGGCGCTGCCCGACGAACTGGCCACCGCCGCCGCCGGACAGGAGCAGGAACTGGCCCGGCTGCTGCCCGAACTGGGCGAGACCGGCACCGGCCGGCACGACGAGGAGGGCATGGCACGCCTCTTCGAACTCACCGCACGCCTCCTGGAACGCGTAGCCGCGGACCGTACGGTCGTCATCGCCCTCGAAGACCTCCACTGGGCCGACGCCTCCACCCGCCACCTGCTCGCCTACCTCCTCCGCACCCTGCGCACCGGCCGCCTCGTCGTCCTCGCCACCTACCGCGCCGACGACATCCACCGGCGCCACCCACTGCGCCCCCTGCTCGCCGAACTGGACCGGCTGCGCACCGTCCGCCGGATCGAGCTGGGCCGCTTCAACCGCGCCGAAGTGGGCCGTCAGATCGCCGGGATCCTCGCCGCCGAACCCGAACCGGCCCAGGTGGACGAGATCTTCGGCCGTTCCGACGGCAACGCCTTCTTCGTCGAGGAACTCGCCGTCGCCGCCCACGAGGGCTGCCAGACCCGGCTCACCGACACCCTCCGCGATCTGCTCCTCGTCCGCGTCGAAAGCCTGCCCGAGAGCGCCCAGCGGGTCGCCCGGATCGTCGCCGAGGGCGGCTCCACCGTCGAGTACCGGCTGCTCGCCGCCGTCGCCGGACCGGCCGAGGACGAACTCATCGAGGCACTTCGGGCGGCGGTCGGCGCCAACCTGCTGCTCGCCACCCCGGCCGGCGACGGCTACCGTTTCCGGCACTCCCTGGTCCGCGAGGCCGTCGCCGACGACCTGCTCCCCGGCGAACGCTCCCGCCTCAACCGCCGCTACGCCGAGGCCCTGGAAGCCGACCCGACGCTCGTCCCCGCCGACGAGAGCGCGATGCGCCTGGCCAGCTACTGGTACCACGCCCACGACCCGGCCAAGGCCCTCCCGGCCGTCCTGGACGCCTCGGTCACCGCCCGCCGCCGGTACGCCTACTCCGAGCAACTGTGGCTCCTGGAACGGGCGATGGAGCTGTGGGACGCGGCCCCCGACGAGGTACGGGCCGCGCTCCGGCCCGTCGACCACACCGAGGTCTACCCTCCCTGCGGCTGCGACCCGGCCGTCGGCGCCCTCCGCTACCTCGACCTGCTGGCCGAGGCCGCCGTCGCCGGCCGGCTGTGCGGCGAACGCGAACGCGCCCTGAAGATCATCAAGCGTGCGCTGCGTCTCCTGGAGGACGACGGCGACCCGCTGCGCGCCGCCTGGTTCTGGTGCCAGCGCTCCCGCCTGGTCCAGGCCCAGTCCCGGGGCGACGGCTGGCAGGAACTCGGCACCGCACAGGAACTCGTACGCGGCCTGCCGCCCTCCGAGGTGCATGCCGAGGTCCTGGCCAACGTCGCCGCCTGGTCGATGCTGCGCTCACCCGGCCCCGACGCCCTCGCCGCCGCCGAACAGGCGGTCGAGTACGCCCGGATGGTGGGCGCCCACGAGACCGAGCTGCACGCCCGCCTCACCCACGGCATCCTCCTGGTCGACGCCGGGGCCACGGAGACCGGGTTCGCGGAGATGCGCGCGGTCAAGGAACAGTCGGTCGCGGAGGACGTCTTCTTCGTCGCCGGACGCGCCTACATCAACCTCCCCAACGGACTCGAGTCGGTCGGCCGCTCCCGGGAAGCCGTTCCCGTCCTTGAGGAGGGCATCGCCTACACCCGGAAGTTCGGGCTGCTGGACTCCGAGGCCTGGGTGTGGGGCAACCTCTCCGAATCGCTGTACTCGCTCGGCCGCTGGGACGCCGCCGCCGACGCCGCGACGAACGCGCTGCGGCGCGGGCACAGCACCAAGCCGCAGGGCGCCGGCGCCGTCTCCCTGGCCCGGCTCGCCCTCGACCGGGGCGACCTGCCCGAGGCCGCGCGCCAACTGGCCACCGCCCAGGAGTACTTCGGCAGTCATGACCCCGTGCCCCAGCACGATCTCCTGCTCGTCCTGATCACCCTCGGGCTCGCCGCCGCCGAGGGCCGCCTCCACGACGCCCGCACCGAACTGGACCACGTCCTGGACACCGGCTTCCCGCCCGGCACCCACCGCTACGGCTGGCCATTGCTGCTCGCCGCCGCCATCGCCGAGGCCGACGCCCGCGCCCTGCCCACCGCCGGGGCGGGCCGGCCGGCGGTCCTCGAACGCATCCGCGACACCGCGCAGAAGCTCACCACGGGCGCCCCCGTCTGGCTCGCCCACGAGCAGTGGGTCCGCGCCGAACTCGACCGCGCCGCCGGCACCGCCGACCCCGACACCTGGTCGCCGCTGGTCACCTCCTTCGAGGCCCTGGACCGCCCGTACGACCTCGCCCGGGTCCGCCACCGCCTCGCCGAGGCACTGCTGACGGACGGCGCCGGACCCGACGACCGCGACCGGGCGACGGAACTCCTCCGCCTGTCCGCCACCGTCGCCGATCACCTTGGCGCCCGCCCCCTCGCCGACGCCGTCACCCTCCTGGCCCAACGCGCCCGCCTCTCCCTGGCTCACACCCCGTCCCGGCCCACGGCGGACCCCGCACAGTCCCTGGGCCTCACCAGCCGCGAACGGGACGTACTGCGCCTGGTCTCCGCCGGCCGCACCAATCGCCAGATCGCCGGGGAGCTCTTCATATCCCCCAAGACGGCGAGCGTCCACGTCTCCAACATCCTGGCCAAGCTGGGCGTCTCGGGCCGGGGAGAGGCGGCGGCGACGGCACACCGGCTGGGGCTCTTCCCACCGGAGACGGTCCCGGCCCCGACGGCCGGCTGAGGCGGAGAGTTACGCTTCAAGAGACCCAGGCCCAGGGGAGGCCCCGTGTTCAACATGTTCGAGGAGCTCTTCGCACCAGGACGCAAACACCAGCGCGACGAACAGAACCGGCTGGAACTGACCCGCGTGGACGTCGGCGACGGCGACCCGGGACGCGGGCCGATAGACCTCGCGTCCGGAAAAGTCGTCGTACGCCCGTCCGAGAAGCCGGATCCGGCAGAGGCGCCTGATCAGCCGGAGCGACCTGAACCGCCGGAAGCCTCTCAGGAACC
Organism: Streptomyces graminilatus; assembly: GCF_001418565.1. Taxonomy (GTDB): domain Bacteria; phylum Actinomycetota; class Actinomycetes; order Streptomycetales; family Streptomycetaceae; genus Streptomyces; species Streptomyces graminilatus. The sequence goes on from NZ_LIQQ01000155.1 coordinate 18,006, forward strand.
CTGAGCGGATGCCTCGGGTCGGCGAGAGCCGGTCGAGGTTGTTCCCGGCCGGTGCACACCGACCACCTCGAACCGGGACACTGACGGCACGACAAGCTTCGCGGAGGTGCGGTGCTGTATCAGATCGAGTTCACCGAGCGTGCCGCCGTACAGCGCGACACGCTTCCCGAGGACCGGCGCAAGCTCCTGGAGCGCGGGCTGCTGAAGCCGGCCGAGGATCCCTTCACACCGGTGTCGCAGGCCGTCAGCGGCGAGGACATCCGGGTGGTGTCCGTCGCCCCGGGGCTGATCGTCGGCTACCTGGTCCACCGGGCGTTCCTGATCCTGGTCTCGGTCGCGGTCCTCGACCAGTCGTTGACAGACGAATAGGCCTCCGCGACAGACGAACAGGCCCCTGCCGGACAGCTACGACACCTGAAGCTCCAGGATCCGGTCGTCCCCCCTCTCCGGGGACCCCCTCCCGTCCGTCTCGCTCGTCATCAGCCACAGCTTGTCGCCGCCCGCCGACACGACCGTACGGAGCCTGCCGTAGCGGCCCTTCAGGAACGCCTGCGGGGCCGCCGACGCCTCCGTGCCCTTCAGGGGGATCCGCCACAGGCGCTGCCCCTTCAGCCCCGCCATCCATATCGAGCCCTCGGCGTACGCGATGCCGCTGGGGGACGCCTCGTCCGTGTGCCACTGGGCGACGGGGTTGTGGAACGCGGGGTCGTCGCTGTGGCCCTCAGCCTCGGGCCAGCCGTAGTTGTCGCCCGGCTTGATCTGGTTCAGCTCGTCCCAGGTGTCCTGGCCGAACTCCGAGGCGAACAGCCGCTGCTTCCGGTCCCAGGCGAGGCCCTGCACATTGCGGTGGCCGTACGAGTACACCGGGGAGTCGGGGAAGGGGTTGCCCGGGGCGGGTTCGCCTTCCGGGGTCAGGCGCAGGATCTTGCCGCCCAGTGATGCCTTGTCCTGGGCCAGCCCGGTGTCGCCGCTCTCGCCGGTGCCCGCGTACAGCATCCCGTCCGGGCCGAAGGCGATCCGGCCGCCGTTGTGGATGTAGCCCTTGGGGATGCCACGCAGGACCGTGTCGGGGGCGCCCAACCGCTCGCCCGCCGGTTTCTCCTCCTCGTACAGCATGCGGGCGATCCGGTTGTCCGAGTCGGTCGTGAAGTAGGCGTAGACCATGTGGTCAGACGCGAAGGACGGCGACAGCGCGAGGCCCAGCAGACCGCCCTCGCCGGCGGCGGAGACGCCCGGCACCTCGCCCACCTCGGATTTCTTGCCCGTCTTCGTGTCGACCCGGGTGATCGTGCCGTCGTCGCGGGAGGAGACCAGCAGATCGCCGTCCGGCAGCGGGGCCAGGCCCCAGGGGGTCTTCAGGCCCTCGGCGACCGTGCGCACCACCCTCACAGAGCCCTTGGCGGGCGGGGCGGACTCGGTCACCCGCGCCGGGGGTGACGACCGCGCGCTCGTACGGCCCGGCGGCGCACTGCCGTCCCCGCCCGGGCCACCGCCGTCCCCCCGCTCGCCGGAGGAGCAGCCGGACGCGAGCAGGAGCGTGGCCGCCGCCAGTACGGCCGTCAGGGCTCCGCGTTGCACGATCCTGGTCACGATCATGGTCCCTTCGACGCGCGGCGGGTTCTCCATGTCATACACCGCTCGCGCCCCACGAGTTCCCGATTCCGGCCTCAGTCCCACGATCCCTGGGCCCTGGGCAGTGCCGCCACCTCGGCCAGGTCCGCCGCCGACAGCCGCAGCGGCGCGGCCCCCGCGTTCTGCGCCACCCACCGCTCGTGCTTCGCCCCCGGTACGGGCACCACGTGCCGGCCCTGCGCGAGCACCCACGCCAGCGCCACCTGGGCCGGGACGACGTCCGGACCGATCCGGCCCGCCACCCGGCGCAGGCCCGCCACGATCGGCTGGTTCGCGGCCATCATCTCGGCCGTGAAGCGGGGATGACGGGCCCGGATGTCCTCCCGTTCGAAACCCTCGCCCGGAGTCAGCGTCCCGGTCAGGAAGCCGTTGCCCAGGGGCATCGCCGCCAGAAAGCCGACCCCGCGCGCGGCGCACCACGGCAGCAGCGTGTCCAGCGCCTCCCTCGACCACACCGACAGCTCGGCCTGCACCGCGCTGACCGGAAACACCTGCTGCACCCGCTCCAGCTGGCGGATCGTCGCGTCGTGCAGCCGCGCCCCCGCCCCGGCCCCCGCACCGGTCCCCGTACGGCGCTCGGCCCGCGCGCCCATCGCGGACAGGCCCAGCGCCCGCACCTTTCCCGCCTGTACGAGCTCCGCGAGCGCGCCCCAGGTCTCCTCGACGGGTACCTCCGGGTCCGCGCGGTGCAGTTGGTACAGGTCGATGACGTCCGTCTGGAGACGGCGCAGCGAGGCGTCGCAAGCCCGTTTGACGTATCCGGGGCGGCCGTTGGCCACGATGTGCTGATCACCCACCAGCAGACCGACCTTCGTCGACACGAAGGCGTCCCGGCGCCGCTCCCGCAACACCCGTCCCACCAGCAGCTCGTTGGTGAACGGGCCGTACATGTCGGCGGTGTCCAGCAGCGTCGAGCCCTCGTCCAGGGCCCGGTGCACGGCCCGCACCGACTCGTCGCCACGCCGCCGGGAGGCGCTGTACGCCCAGGTCATCGGCATGCACCCGAGGCCGACCGCCCCCACTTCGAGCGCCGTCGCGCCGATCGTCCTGCGCTCCACCTGGTCGTGAACCTCTCTCTGCTCGCCCCCAAACCTAACCTCTGTACGCACAGGGGTTCGCCTAGGCTCGTGACCATGACTGCTGACGTGTGGCTCCCCATCCCGCCGGAGGAGATCGAGGGCCTGCCCGAAGGGCCCAACTACCTCTTCTGGAACGGCGATCACGACTACCCGGGGAACCCGGCCGACTGTGTGTTCTACGTCGTCCCGTACATGAAGCCCGTCGAGGTCTGCGTACGTCCCCTGCCCGCCATGACGGGTGTCCGCGTGGTGCAGACGCTGACCGCGGGCGTCGACAACGTCCAGCCCGGGCTCGCGTACCTGCCCGCAGGCGTACCGCTGTGCAACGCGCGCGGTGTGCACGAGGCGAGCACCGGGGAACTGGCCCTCACCCTGATCCTGGCCTCCCTGCGCGGCATCCCCGAGTTCGTGCGGGCGCAGGACAAGGGGGAGTGGCGGGGCGGCTTCCGGCCGGCGCTCGCCGACAAGAGCGCCCTCATCGTCGGCTACGGGGCCATCGGCGCGGCCATCGAGGACCGGCTCGCGCCCTTCGAGCTCGCGCGGGTGGCGCGCGTCGCGCGCTCTGAGCGCACCACGGCGCGCGGACCGGTGCATCCGCTCACCGAACTGCCCGCCCTCCTGCCCGAAGCCGACATAGTGATCCTCGCCACTCCTCTCACCGATCAGACAAGAGGGCTGGTGAACGCCGATTTCCTGGCCCGGATGAAGGACGGGGCACTCCTCGTGAACGTGGCCCGCGGGCCCGTCGTCGACACCAAGGCGCTGCTCGCCGAGCTGGAGTCCGGGCGCCTCACGGCCGCCCTGGACGTCACCGACCCCGAGCCGCTGCCTCCGGGGCACCCGTTGTGGCAGGCGCCCGGAGTGCTGATCAGCCCCCATGTCGGCGGCCCCACGTCCGCGTTCCGGCCGCGCGCCGAGCGGCTGCTGGTGGACCAGCTGGGCCGGTTCCTGAACCGGGAGCCGTTGCGGAACGTGATCCTTACGACGGGGGCGGCCGGCGCGTAGTCCGGTTCGGACACCCTTCGCATTCCCCCGTATGCGGGGTGTGTCGCTGCCGCCGTCCGCCGTTACGGAGAGTAGAGGAACTATGTCCCTGAGTGACGAGACTGGTGTATCGTCCCGACAGGGGCTGCGCCGCGAACCGTTCGGCGCCGGGGATGGACATTGCAGACTGTGAGGGGGGCGACGGGCGATGCACGGCCAATGGACGAACGATCCGACGCGGCAAGGCCGCCGGCGGCGACCCTGGCGTACGGCCACGCGCAGACGCGGCCACGGCAGCCATCATCAGCACCGCCGGCCCAGCGGGCGCCGGAGGCACACCCACACCGCGCCGCCGGCACCCGGCGCGCACCCCGCGCGGGGGCTCCCGCCGGCCACGGCCGCGGTGCGGGCCCGGGGCGTCCGGTGAGTTCCCCCGGAGCGCTGCTGGCCCGCCGACCGGTCCCCGGCAGTGGCGCGAGCCTGGTCTCGCAGCTCGTGCTGGCCCTGGTCTGCGCGGGATACGCCGTCGGTTCCGCGCTCGGCTGGGGCTCACCCCGGCTCGCCCTGATCATGGGTGACTTCGGCCTGAGCGTCGCGGCGGCCACCGCGGCCGTGTCCTGCTTCCTCTACGCCCGCCGCCGGATCCGCTTCCGACCCGCCTGGCTGCTGTTCGGGCTGTCGTCCGCCATGGCCTCCCTGGGCAACCTCGTCTGGGGGTGGTACGAGGTCGTGCTCGACGAGACCGTGCCCAGCCCCAGCTTCGCCGACCTGTTCTTCCTGTGCTTCGCGCCACCCGCCATCGTGGGACTCCTGGTCCTCGCCAAGCGGCCGGTGACGAAGGCCGGCTGGGTCTGCATGGTCCTGGACGCCTGGCTGATCGGCGGCTCGCTGCTCACCCTGTCCTGGAGTCTCGCCCTGGCACAGGCGGCCAAGGCGGACGGGCCGAGCGTCGCGCACACCGCGCTGTCGCTGGCCTATCCGCTGCTCGACATCGCCCTCGTCAGCATGGTCCTCGCGCTGCACTTCCGGCGCTCGACCGGCAAACGCTCCGCCGCGAACACCGCGATCGGCGCGCTCGCCCTGACCGTCGGCTGCGACGCCCTGTTCACCTCGCCCCTGATGCACAACAGCTACCACTCGGGCCAACTGCTCGACGCGGGCTGGTTCGCGGGCTCGCTGCTGCTGGCGTACGCCCCCTGGGTCGACTCCGGACAGAGCGCCCCGGGCGAGCCCGAGGGGCACACGCGCGTGGTGCACGAACACCGCCCCGCGCGGCAGCACCCGGACCGGCCCGGGGGACAGCGGCCCGTACTCCGCCAGGGCCAGGCGCCCGCAGCCGGCCAGGGACGCGTGCATCCGCCCGCACCGGGAGGCGAGCACAGCAGGTATCCGGCCACCCGGCCCATCACCGGCTCGCTGGCGGCGCTCACGCCGTATCTGGCCGCCGCCGTGTGCACGCTGGGCGTTCTCTACAACGTTCTCAACGGCCGCAGCCCGGACCGCGTCGTCCTCATCACCGCGGGTGGCGTCGTCCTCGCGCTGGTCATGCGCCAGGGCATCATGCTGCTCGACAACATCACCCTCACCCAGGAACTGGCCCAGAAGGAGAACCACTTCCGCTCCCTGGTCCAGGGCTCCAGCGACGTCATCATGATCGCCGCTCCGACCGGGATGCTGCGCTACGTCAGCCCGGCCGCCGCCGGGGTCTACGGACGGGCCGCCGAGGAACTCGTGGGCACCGAACTGGCCCATCTCATCCACCCGGAGGACCTGGGCTGCGTGGTGCACGAAGTGCGCCGCTTCCTCGCCGCCAGCCCCGGCGACGAACCCACCACCCGCATCGAGTGCCGCTTCAAGTCCGGCGACGGAGGCTGGCTGAACGTCGAGTCCACCGTCAACCGGCACCACGGAGGCCTCATCTTCAACAGCCGGGACGTCACCGAGCGGGTGCGGCTCCAGGCCCAGTTGCAGCACAACGCCGAGCACGACCCGCTCACCGACCTGCCCAACCGCGCGCTGTTCACCCAGCGTGTGCAGCAGGCCCTGTCCGGCCGCCGCTCCACCGACCGGGGCACGGCCGTCCTCTTCATCGACCTCGACGGCTTCAAGGCCGTCAACGACACCATCGGCCACCAGGCCGGGGATGAACTGCTCGTCCAGGCCGCCCGCAGGCTCCAGGACGCCGTCCGGTACGGGGACACCGCCTCCCGCCTCGGCGGTGACGAGTTCGCCGCCCTGATCGTCGGGGACGGCACCCGGGACCGTACGGCACGCGAGCGCCACATAGGGGAACTGGCCGACCGGCTGCGGCTCACCCTCTCCCAGCCCTACGACATCGACGGCAACGATGTCCGGGTCAACGCCTCGATCGGTGTCGCCTTCGCCGAGCCGGGCCTCGGCGCGGGCGAACTGCTGCGCAACGCCGACCTGGCGATGTACCGCGCCAAGGCCTCCGGCAAGGGCCGCGTCGAGCTCTACGCGCCCCAGATGCAGCAGGACGTCGTACGCAAGGCGGAGCTGGCCACGCGCCTGCGTGCCGCACTGCACGACGGCGAGTTCGCGCTGCTGCACCAGCCCGTGGTGGCGCTGGACAGTGGCCGGATCACGTCGGTCTCCGCCCAGGCGCGCTGGCGCTCCTCCCAGGGAGTGCTCTTCACCCCCGCCGAGTTCCTGCGCGTCACCGAGGACAGCGACAAGACGGCCGAGCTGGACCGCTGGATGCTGGAGGAGGCCGTCGAACAGGCCGCCGAACGTGCCGCGACCGGTCTCGCCGTACCCGTCGGCGTCCGGATGAGCGCCCGGCGGATCCTCGACCGCTCCCTGCCCCTCGGGTCGATCGAGACCCTGCTGACCCGTCACGGGCTGCCCACCGGCGCCCTGGAGATCGAACTGACCGACACCGACCCCCGGGTCTCCCTCGACGAGCTGGAGCGCCGGCTGAACGCCTTCAGACGCCTCGGCGTCCGGATCGCGCTGGACGGCTTCGGCAGCGGCTACGCGGCGATCACGGCGCTGCGCCGGCTCCCCGTCGACGTACTGAGACTCGACCGCGGTCTGGTCGACGGCGTCGTCGAGTCCGCGCGGCTGCACAAGATCACCAGCGGGCTGCTCAGAATCGCCGGCGACCTCGGGCTCCAGTCCGTGGCCGACGGCGTGGACCTGCCCGAGCAGGTGACCGCCCTGCGCGCGATGGGCTGCACGCACGGGCAGGGCATGGCCTTCTCCGGGCCGCTGGACGAGTACCGGCTGCGCCGGGCCCTGTCCACGGGCCGCTATCCGGTGCCGAAGGGCCCGGCCGAGCCCGCGTTCGCGGGCGGCGGTCCGGGGGTGTACACAAGTACAGGTGTGCCCGCTGTTTTCGGAGGCGGAACAGCCCTCCGTTCACATAATGAGACTCCCGTCCCACCCACTTGACAGTCGGTGTGCGCCGGGGGGAGGGTCGACCCCATGCGCACCCGAATTCTCGTACTTGGAAAGCGCGTCGGCTGACGCTGGTGAACGTTTCGGACGGACCCGGAACTCCCAGCGACCGCACCCGGCGCGCTCCCCTCGCTTGCCTCACGGCACGAGGGGTTTTTTGTTGCACCGGAACCGGTCGATCAGCGACGCAACCGCAACGCACACCGCACAAACCTCGCAAAAAACCCTCAGCATCGAGAAGAGAATGCCGATGACCGAGCAGGCCACCGGGGCCCATCACCCGCAGCCGCGGCCCCGTTCCGGAGGACACCAGTCCGCCCCCGAGCACGTGACGGGTGCGAAGTCCCTCATCCGCTCGCTTGAGGAGGTCGGGGCCGAGACGGTGTTCGGCATTCCCGGGGGCACGATCCTGCCGGCGTACGACCCGATGATGGACTCCACGCGGGTGCGCCACGTGCTGGTCCGGCACGAGCAGGGCGCCGGCCACGCGGCCACCGGTTACGCGCAGGCCACCGGCAAGGTCGGCGTCTGCATGGCGACCAGCGGCCCCGGTGCCACCAACCTGGTGACCCCGATCGCGGACGCGCACATGGACTCGGTGCCGCTCGTGGCGATCACCGGGCAGGTCGTGTCCAAGGCGATCGGCACGGACGCCTTCCAGGAGGCGGACATCGTCGGCATCACCATGCCGATCACCAAGCACAGCTTCCTGGTCACCAAGGCGGAGGACATCCCCCGGGCGATCGCGGAGGCCTTCCACATCGCCTCCACCGGCCGCCCGGGCCCGGTCCTGGTCGACATCCCCAAGGACATCCTCCAGGCCCAGACCGTCTTCCAGTGGCCGCCGGTCACCGACCTGCCCGGCTACCGCCCGGTGACCAAGCCGCACGCCAAGCAGATCCGCGAGGCCGCCAAGCTGATCACCGCCGCCAAGCGGCCGGTGCTGTACGTCGGCGGCGGCGTCATCAAGGCGAAGGCCACGGCCGAGCTGAAGGTCCTCGCCGAACTCACCGGAGCGCCCGTCACCACCACCCTGATGGCGCTCGGCGCGTTCCCCGACAGCCACCCGCTGCACGTGGGAATGCCGGGCATGCACGGTGCGGTCACCGCCGTCACCGCGCTTCAGAAGGCCGACCTGATCGTCGCCCTCGGAGCCCGCTTCGACGACCGTGTCACCGGCAAGCTGTCCAGCTTCGCCCCGCACGCCAAGATCGTCCACGCCGACATCGACCCGGCGGAGATCGGCAAGAACCGCGCCGCCGACGTCCCGATCGTCGGGGACGCCCGCGAGGTCATCGCCGACCTGGTCCAGGCGGTGCAGAAGGAGCACAGCGAGGGTCACACCGGCGACTACGCCGCCTGGTGGAAGGACCTCAACCGCTGGCGCGAGACCTACCCGCTGGGCTACGAGCAGCCCGACAACGGCTCGCTCTCCCCGCAGAAGGTCATCGAGCGCATCGGACAGCTCGCCCCCGAGGGCACGATCTTCACGGCGGGCGTCGGCCAGCACCAGATGTGGGCCGCGCACTACATCCAGTACGAGAAGCCCGCGACCTGGCTGAACTCCGGCGGCGCCGGAACGATGGGGTACGCGGTCCCCGCCGCGATGGGAGCCAAGGCCGGCGCCCCGGACCGTACGGTCTGGGCGATCGACGGCGACGGCTGCTTCCAGATGACCAACCAGGAACTCACCACCTGCGCGCTCAACAACATCCCGATCAAGGTCGCCGTCATCAACAACGGCGCCCTCGGGATGGTCCGCCAGTGGCAGACCCTGTTCTACAACCAGCGCTACTCCAACACCGTGCTGCACTCCGGTCCGGACGACGTCAACCCGCAGGCCAGGGGCACCCGCGTCCCGGACTTCGTGAAGCTGGCCGAGGCGATGGGCTGCTACTCGATCCGCTGCGAGTCCCCCGACGACCTCGACAAGGTCATCGAGGAGGCGAACTCGATCAACGACCGCCCCGTCGTGATCGACTTCATCGTCCACGAGGACGCCATGGTGTGGCCGATGGTCGCCGCCGGCACCTCGAACGACGAGATCATGGCCGCCCGGGACGTCCGCCCCGACTTCGGCGACAACGAAGACGACTGAGCGAGAGAGACCCCCAGACATGTCCAAGCACACCCTCTCCGTCCTCGTCGAGAACAAGCCAGGTGTCCTCGCCCGGATCACGGCCCTGTTCTCCCGGCGCGGCTTCAACATCGACTCGCTCGCCGTCGGTGTCACCGAGCACCCCGAGATCTCCCGCATCACCATCGTGGTCAACGTGATCGAGGCACTGCCCCTCGAACAGGTGACCAAGCAGCTCAACAAGCTGGTCAACGTGCTGAAGATCGTCGAACTGGAATCCGGCTCGGCCGTTCAGCGTGAACTCGTCCTGGTGAAGGTGCGCGCGGACAACGAGACGCGCTCCCAGATCGTCGAGATCGTCCAGCTCTTCCGCGCCAAGACCGTCGACGTCTCCCCGGAGGCCGTCACCATCGAGGCCACCGGCAGCAGCGACAAGCTGTCCGCCATGCTCAAGATGCTGGAGCCGTACGGCATCAAGGAGCTGGTGCAGTCCGGCACCATCGCGATCGGCCGCGGCGCGCGCTCGATCACGGACCGGTCGCTGCGCGCCCTCGACCGCTCCGCGTAACCCCGGAACCGGGCGGTCGGGTGACACCGGCCGCCCGTATACCGAGACCCCCGATCCTCACTTCCGCCCGCCGTCATACGGTGGGACGCACAACCTGCACTCAAGGAGAGAACCCAAAGTGGCCGAGCTGTTCTACGACGCCGACGCCGACCTGTCCATCATCCAGGGCCGCAAGGTCGCGGTCATCGGTTACGGCAGCCAGGGCCACGCCCACGCGCTGTCGCTCCGTGACTCGGGTGTCGACGTCCGTGTCGGTCTGCACGAGGGCTCCAAGTCGAAGGCGAAGGCCGAGGAGCAGGGCCTGCGCGTGGTGAGCCCGTCGGAGGCCGCCGCCGAGGCCGACGTCATCATGATCCTCGTCCCGGACCCGATCCAGGCCCAGGTCTACGAGGAGCACATCAAGGACAACCTCAACGAGGGCGACGCGCTGTTCTTCGGCCACGGCCTGAACATCCGCTTCGACTTCATCAAGCCCCCGGCGGGCATCGACGTCTGCATGGTCGCCCCCAAGGGCCCCGGTCACCTCGTGCGCCGCCAGTACGAGGAGGGCCGCGGCGTTCCGTGTATCGCGGCCGTCGAGCAGGACGCAACCGGCAACGCCTTCGCGCTGGCCCTGTCGTACGCCAAGGGCATCGGCGGCACCCGCGCCGGCGTCATCAAGACAACGTTCACCGAGGAGACCGAGACCGACCTGTTCGGTGAGCAGGCCGTTCTCTGCGGTGGTACGGCCGCGCTGGTCAAGGCCGGTTTCGAGACGCTGACCGAGGCCGGCTACCAGCCCGAGATCGCGTACTTCGAGTGCCTGCACGAGCTGAAGCTGATCGTCGACCTCATGTACGAGGGCGGCCTGGAGAAGATGCGCTGGTCGGTCTCCGAGACCGCCGAGTGGGGCGACTACGTCACCGGTCCCCGCATCATCACGGACGCCACCAAGGCCGAGATGAAGAAGGTCCTCGCCGAGATCCAGGACGGCACCTTCGCGCGTGAGTGGATGGCCGAGTACCACGGCGGTCTGAAGAAGTACAACGAGTACAAGTCCCAGGACGAGAAGAGCCTCCTGGAGACCACGGGCAAGGAGCTCCGCAAGCTCATGTCCTGGGTCGACGACGAGGCGTAAGCCGTGAGCGATGGGGCCGTGGCGGCATGCCGCGGCCCCATTGCCTAACCCTGGGTAAGGCCTTGTCCGCGTTGATCGGCCACGGATGAGTGATCCTTTCGCGTAGGCGCAAATGTGCCCCTTGCGCGCCACTACACTGCCGTACAACATTCGCGTCAGGCCCACAGCGTCGTGCGTCTCCACGCGGTAGCCCCTCCACCGCCTGCGGCCGTCGGGACGGCCGTCCGCATAGGACTGAGTGAGGACCTCACGTGAGCTCGAAACCTGTCGTACTCATCGCTGAAGAGCTGTCGCCCGCGACCGTCGACGCGCTAGGCCCGGACTTCGAGATCCGGCACTGCAACGGAGCGGACCGAGCCGAACTGCTCCCCGCCATCGCCGACGTCGACGCGATCCTGATCCGCTCGGCCACCAAGGTCGACGCGGAGGCGGTCGCCGCCGCCCGCAAGCTGAAGGTCGTCGCACGAGCCGGCGTCGGCCTGGACAACGTGGACGTCTCCGCCGCCACCAAGGCCGGCGTGATGGTCGTCAACGCCCCCACCTCGAACATCGTCACCGCCGCCGAGCTGGCCTGCGGTCTGCTGCTGGCGTCCGCGCGCCACATCCCGCAGGCCAACACCGCGCTCAAGAACGGCGAGTGGAAGCGCAACAAGTACACCGGCGTCGAGCTGGCCGAGAAGACCCTCGGTGTCGTGGGCCTCGGGCGCATCGGCGCGCTCGTCGCGCAGCGCATGTCCGCGTTCGGCATGAAGGTCGTCGCGTACGACCCGTACATCCAGCCCGCGCGAGCCGCGCAGATGGGCGTCAAGGTGCTGTCCCTCGACGAGCTGCTCGAGGTCTCCGACTTCATCACCGTGCACCTGCCGAAGACCCCGGAGACGGTCGGTCTCATCGGTCACGAGGCGCTGCACAAGGTCAAGCCGAGCGTGCGCATCGTCAACGCCGCGCGCGGCGGGATCGTCGACGAGGAGGCGCTGTACTCGGCGCTCAAGGAGGGCCGCGTCGCCGGCGCCGGTCTCGACGTGTACGCGAAGGAGCCCTGCACGGACTCCCCGCTGTTCGAGCTGGACCAGGTCGTCTGCACCCCGCACCTCGGCGCGTCCACGGACGAGGCGCAGGAGAAGGCGGGCATCGCCGTCGCCCGTTCCGTCCGCCTCGCGCTCGCCGGTGAGCTGGTCCCGGACGCGGTGAACGTCCAGGGCGGCGTCATCGCCGAGGACGTCAAGCCGGGTCTGCCGCTCGCCGAGAAGCTCGGCCGGATCTTCACCGCCCTCGCGGGCGAGGTCGCGGTCCGGCTCGACGTCGAGGTGTACGGCGAGATCACCCAGCACGACGTCAAGGTGCTCGAACTCTCCGCGCTGAAGGGCGTGTTCGAGGACGTCGTCGACGAGACCGTGTCGTATGTCAACGCCCCGCTGTTCGCGCAGGAGCGCGGCGTCGAGGTACGGCTGACGACCAGCTCGGAGTCGGCCGACCACCGCAACGTGGTGACCGTGCGCGGCACGCTCTCCAACGGCGAGGAGGTGTCGGTCTCCGGCACGCTCGCCGGTCCCAAGAACCACCAGAAGATCGTCGCGGTCGGCGACTACGACGTCGACCTCGCGCTCGCCGACCACATGGTCGTGTACCGGTACGCGGACCGGCCGGGTGTGGTCGGCACGGTCGGCCGGATCTTCGGTGAGGCCGGGATCAACATCGCCGGGATGCAGGTTTCGCGGTCGGTGGCGGGTGGGGAGGCGCTGGCCGTCCTTACCGTCGATGACACGGTTGCGCCCGGCGTGCTGGCGGAGGTCGCCGAGGAAATTGGGGCGACCTCGGCTCGTTCGGTGAACCTGGTCTGAGGTGAGCGTGTCTCTGGGGGCTCCGCCCCCAGACCCCCGTTCGCCCTGAACGGGCTCGTCCTCAAACTCCCCCAGAGGGGGGACCCCAACGGGCTGAAGATGCGTGCCCGAGCTTGTACGTGAACGCGGGCCGACCGAGAATCCTCGGTCGGCCCGCGTTTTTCGTTGCCCTCAGACGCGGCAGCCCTCCGCTTCCGCCCCCTCTGCCTCCTCAGCGGAGGCGTCCCGCACCGTCACGCCCCGAAGCGCCCGAGCCGCCAGTACCGCCGCCCCCAGCAGCACCACCACCCCCGCGATCGCAGCCGCCTGCATGCCGTGGGTGTACGCCTCCCTGGCCGTCGTGATCAGCGCGTCTCCCGTGCGCGCCGGGAGTTGCCGGGCCACGGCCAGGGCGCCGCCCAGGGTTTCGCGGGCCGTGTCGGGGGCCGAGGCCGGGATGTCGTGGCGGTAGACCGCCGTACCGATCGAGCCCAGTACCGCCATGCCGAGCGCGCCGCCGAACTCCGCGCCCGTCTCCAGCAGGGAGGCGGCGGCGCCGGCCTTGTCGAGGGGGGCGGTGCTCAGGCCCAGGTCCATCATCTGGGACATCACGACGACGATGCCGGCCGCGAGGACACCCGCCCCGGCCAGTACCAGCCAAAGCGAGTCCGTGCCGGCCAGGGCCAGCAGCCCGTATCCGCCCGCCGCCGTGACGAAGCCGCCGGCGACGACCTTGGCGCGCTCAACGCCCCGCTGGACCAGTGCGGCGGCGACGGGAGCCGCGACACCGACCAGGACCGTCGGCAGCAGGCCCCACAGCGCGGCCTCGATGGAGCTTTTGCCGAGCACCGACTGGAGGTACTGCGTGGTGAAGTACGCCGAACCCATCATCGCGAACGCCGAGAGCAGGTTCAGGGTGACGGCCGGGCCGAAGCCCCGTCCCCGGAACAGCGCGGGGGAGATGAGGGGCGAGGCGGCCGTGCGCTGGCGCTGGACGAACAGGTACGCGAAGAACAGGCCGACGGTGACCGAGACGACGTACTCCGTGTGCCAGCCCTCCGACGGGATCTCCTTCAGGCCGTAGATCACGGGGAGGACCGCCGCCATCGACAGGGGGACGCTGAGGAGGTCGAAGCGGCCGGGGTTCGGGTTCTTCGACTCCGGGAGCAGGACCGGGCCCAGGACCAGCAGCAGTGCCATCGCGGGCAGGTTGACCAGGAAGACCGAGCCCCACCAGAAGTACTGGACCAGCAGTCCGCTCATCACCGAGCCGAGGGCGATGCCGCCGGTCATCACGCCGGACCACATGCCGATCGCCTTGGCGCGCTGGCCGGGGTCGCGGAACATCGCGCGGACCAGGGCCATCGTGGACGGCATCAGGGTCGCGCCGCCGATGCCGAGGACCGCACGGGCCGCGATCAGGGTCTCGGCGCTGTTGGCGTAGGCGGCGAGCAGGGAGCCCCCGCCGAAGGCGGCGGCGCCGAGGAGGAGGAGCCGGCGGCGGCCGATGCGGTCGCCGAGGGAGCCCATCGTCATCAGCAGGCCGGCCAGCACGAAGGCGTAGATGTCGAAGATCCAGAGCTGCTGGGTGCCGGTCGGCGCCAGGTCGGCGCTGATCGCGGGGACCGCGAAGTAGAGGACGGACACGTCCATCGAGACCAGCAGCAGGGGCAGCATCAGCACGCCCAGAGCGGTCCATTCGCGGCGGCCGGCGCGGGCGTCGGGGGAAGCGGTCGTGCTTGTCGGGTTCGTCATGGCAGTGAATATACGGACGTCTTAAACGGTTGTCTAGAACGGTCGTGTAATTCGTTTGTCTAGGACGGTCGTATGGATCGCGGGTAGGGTGGTCGCATGGGACATCGCGAGGATCTGCTCGAAGGCGCGAAGCGCTGCCTGCTGGAGAAGGGCTTCGCGCGCACGACCGCGCGCGACATCGTCAAGGAGTCGGGCACCAACCTGGCGTCGATCGGCTACCACTACGGCTCGAAGGACAAGCTCCTCGCGGAGGCGTACGTCTCCCTGGTGGAGGGGCTCTCCGACGACTTCAGCCCCGCCGCGGGGGCCTCCGACGACACCGGACCCGGTTCGCTCGACCGGTTCCAGGAGGTCTGGTCGAACATCATCGCCACCATGCGTCAGCCGGGTTCGCTGTGGCGCCTGAGCATGGAGATCGTGGTCATGGGAGACCAACTGCCCGCCGTCCGCGACCACTTGGCGCAGGCCCAGCGTGAGGCGGGGCGCGGCCTCATCCCGATGTTCCTCGGGGGCAAGGAGGAGGACGTGCCGGAGGACGACGTCGACTCCGTCGGCAAGTTCTACAACGTCCTGATGACCGGGCTCATCTGCCAGTACGTCTTCGACCCGACGACGGCACCGAGCGCGGAGCAGCTCACGGAGGGGCTGCGCCGGGTCATCGGGGCGGCTCGGGCCCAGGAGCCGTCCTAGGGATTCAGGGGTTGCCCCGGAGCCTGGCGCCCTTCAGTGCCATGTGCAGCAGCAGGCGGTCCTCGCCCTCGTCCAGGTCCAGGCCCGTCAGCTGCTCCACCCGGGACAGGCGGTAGTAGAGCGTCTGGCGGTGGATGCCCAGTTCGGCGGCGGTGCGGCCCGCCTGGCCCGCGCGGTCGAGGTAGACCTCGGTGGTGCGGGCCAGTTCCCGGTGGGCGGGGGCGAGCAGGGTGCGTACGGCGGGGTCCTGGGCCGCGTCCGGGGGCAGCGCGGTGAGCAGGCGGTACGGGCCGATCGCGCCCCACTCCGTGACCGGGCCGAGACGCGGTTCCGCCAGGGCCGCGCGGGCCGCCGCCGAGGCCTCCCGCCAGCCGGCGTCCAGACCGGCGAGGCCGGTGCGCGGCGCGCCGACACCGGCCGCGACCGTGCTCTCGGTGCCTCCCGTCTCCTTCAGCACCCGGGAGGCGGCCGTCAGTGCCGGGGCGGGTACGTCCGTCGCGCGCAGCCGGATCAGCAGCGCCAGGCTCTGGGCCGCCGGGCCCCACGGCACCGTGCACACCGCCGTCGCGTGCGGCACCGTACGGGCCGACGGGGCGTCGTCCGGATCCGCCGACGGCCAGGGCGCCACGCACACCACCGCGTGCGGGCCCTCGCCGCGCGCTCCCAGGGCCGTGCGCAGCGCCGCCACCGCCATGTCCCGCTGCCAGCCGCGCTCGGCGGTCAGCACCGTCCGGAACTCCCGGGTCAGGTCGGCGCCCGTCTGCGCGTCGTCCGCGAGCAGCGCGCCGATCCGGTCCGCCACCTCCATGGCCGCCGTGAGCTGCTCCGCCGAGGGCCCCGGATCGTCGTCCAGCAGCCAGACGTAGCCGAGAACGACACCCCGATGGCGTACGGGGAGACAGATCCGGCCCCGGTAGACGCCCGCCTCCGGGGTGGGCGGGATACGCACCGGGCCACTCGCACGTGTGATGCCGAAGCCCTCGAACCATTCGCGCACCGCCGGTGTCGAGCGCCGGGTCAGGATCGAGCGGGCGCGCACCGGGTCGAGCGCCGACGCGTCCAGCTCGCCCTCGCTGTCATAGGCGCCGAAGGCGAGCAGTTCGAAGTCACGGTTCTCCAGTGTCGCCGGGGCGCCGAGAAGCTCCGAGATGTCGTCCACCAGTTCCTGGTAGTCGCCGTGGTGGTCGCCGCTGGCCTGGCTCATGGGGGCATTCTCGCGTATTCCGGCGCCCGCTTCAGACATTTGTATGAGATCTGGGGCACGGATGCGTGACAGGTGTCGATGGCCCACGATCGGAGAGATCCCTAGGTTTCACGGTGGTTCTCCGGTTCTCCGGTTTCCGTCTACCGGCCTTTTGTGGAGGTGCCCCGTGCTGGGTCCCGTGATTCTCGCCGCCTCGCGCAGCGACCGGATGCGCCGACTGATCTCGGCGGCCCCGGTGACCAGGCCGGTCGTCGAGCGTTTCATCCCCGGCGAGACGGTCGACGACGTCGTACCGATCGTCCAGGACCTCACCGGCCATGGACTCCAGGTCACCCTGGACGTCGTCGGCGAGGACATCACCAGCCCCGGCCAGGCCGCCGCCGCCCGGGACGCCTATCTGGAGCTGGTCGAGCGGCTCGGCGAACTGGAACTGGGCACCCGCGCCGAGATGTCCGTCAAGCTGTCGCTGTTCGGGCAGGCGCTGCCGGGCGGCCACGAGCTGGCCCTCGCCAACATCCGGCCCGTCGTCGAGGCCGCCGCCGCGATCGGTACGACGGTCACACTCGACGCCGAGGACCACACCACCCTCGACTCGATGTTCGCCATCCACGAGGAACTTCGGAAGGACTTCCCGCAGACCGGCTGCGTCATCCAGGCCTACCTGTACCGCACCGAGGCCGACGCCCGCCGCCTCGCCGACAGCGGCAGCCGTGTACGGCTGGTCAAGGGCGCGTACAAGGAGCCCGCCGAGGTCGCCTACCAGCAGAAGTCGGAGACGGACAAGGCGTACGTCCGTGTTCTGCGCATCCTGATGGAGGGCGAGGGGTACCCGATGGTCGGGTCCCACGACCCGCGCCTCATCTCCATCGCCCAGGAACTCGCCCGGCGAGCCGGCCGCAAGCCCGACGAGTACGAGTTCCAGATGCTGTACGGGATCAGAAGCGACGAACACCTGCGGCTCGCCGCCGAAGGGCACCGGATGCGCGTCTACACCGCCTACGGGACGGACTGGTACGGCTACTTCATGCGTCGCTTGGCCGAACGCCCCGCCAACCTGCTGTTTTTCGCCCGCTCGATCCTCACCAAGGGCTAGACCCGGCTGGATCAAGGGCTGAGACCAAGGATTCGGCCCCTCCACACACACCCACCCGCTCACTCGCCCCGCAAGGAGATTCGGAAGCCATGGACGCCGTCACCCAGGTCCCCACCCCCGTCAACGAGCCGGTGCACGGTTACGCCCCCGGGTCGCCCGAGCGGGCCCGGCTGGAGGCCAGGCTCAAGGAGCTGGCCGAGAACCCCGTCGACCTGCCGATGACCATCGGCGGCGAGCGGCGCATGGGCGGCGGCGAGCGGTTCGACGTCGTACAGCCGCACAACCGCAAGGCCCGCCTCGGCACCTACGCCAACGCCACCCGGCAGGACGCCCAGGACGCGATCGACGCGGCCCTCGCCGCCGCGCCCGCCTGGCGCGCGATGTCGTTCGACGACCGTGCCGCGATCATCCTGCGCGCCGCCGAACTGCTGGCCGGCCCCTGGCGCGAGACCCTCGCCGCGTCCACCATGCTCGGCCAGTCGAAGACCGCCCAGCAGGCCGAGATCGACTGTCCGTGCGAGCTGGTCGATTTCTGGCGCTTCAACGTCAAGTACGCGCGCGACCTGCTCGCCGAGCAGCCGCCCGCCAACTCCCCGGGCGTCTGGAACCGTCTCGACCACCGCCCCCTCGAAGGGTTCGTCTACGCGATCACCCCCTTCAACTTCACGGCGATCGCGGGCAACCTGCCCACCGCGCCCGCCCTCATGGGGAACGTGGTGGTGTGGAAGCCGTCCCCGACGCAGACCCACGCCGCTGTCCTTCTGATGCGGTTGCTGGAGGAGGCCGGGCTCCCCAAGGGCGTCATCAACCTCGTCACCGGTGACGGCATCGAGGTCTCCGAGGTGGCCCTGGTCCACCGGGATCTGGCCGGCATCCACTTCACCGGGTCGACGAAGACCTTCCAGCACCTGTGGAAGACGGTCGGCGCGAACATCGAGAAGTACCGGTCGTACCCGCGTCTCGTAGGTGAGACCGGCGGCAAGGACTTCGTCGTCGCCCACCCGAGCGCCGACCGGGCGGTCCTCAAGACGGCCCTCACACGCGGAGCCTTCGAGTACCAGGGCCAGAAGTGCAGCGCGACCTCCCGCGCCTACATCCCGGCCTCCATCTGGAACGACGGCTTCCGGGAGGAGTTCGCCGCCGAGGTCGACCAGTTGACGATGGGTGACGTCACCGACCTGTCCAACTTCATTGGCGCGGTCATCGACGATCGTGCCTTCGCCAAGAACAAGGCGGCCATCGACCGCGCGAAGTCCGACCCGACGTGCACGATCGTGGCGGGCGGCTCGTACGACGACTCGGTCGGGTACTTCGTCCGCCCGACGGTCGTGGAGTGCACGGATCCGGCCAACCAGGTCTTCACCACCGAGTACTTCGGCCCGTTCCTCGCCGTGTACGTCTACGACGACAGCTCGGCCGACGCCTACGACGTCATGCTGACGCAGATGGAGTCCGTGTCCGACTACGCGCTGACCGGATCGGTCATCTCCGGTGACCGCGCGGCAGCCGCGCACACGATGGAGAAGCTGCGCTACGCGGCCGGCAACTTCTACATCAACGACAAGTCGACCGGCGCGGTCGTCGGCCAGCAGCCGTTCGGCGGCGGGCGCGCGTCCGGCACCAACGACAAGGCGGGCGCCCCGCAGAACCTGATGCGCTGGACCCTGACCCGCGCCATCAAGGAAACCCTGGTCGCTCCGACCGATTTCGGGTACCCGCACATGGGGTGAAACGCCCTCGCGAGCCAGGTCATGGGCAGGGCAGACTCGGCCCATGACCTGGACGCGGAGTGAGCAGGAGACCGTACGGACCGACGACGGGACAAGGCTCTGGGCCCGCCGGTCGGGCCGGGGCGAGCCATTGGTGCTGTGCCACGGCGGGCCCGGGCTGTGGGACATGTTCGACGACGTCGCCGAGCTCGTCGGAGATCTGGCCTCGGTGGTCCGCTGGGACCAGCGCGGCTGCGGGCGCTCGGACCCGTCCGACGGGCCGTGGACGAGCGAGCGGGCCGTGGCCGATCTTGACGCCGTACGAGGGCACTTCGGCCTGGACCGGATGGTGCTGCTCGGCCACTCCTGGGGCGCGCAACTGGCCCTGAACTATGCGCTGGCCCATCCGGAGCGGGTCAGCGCCCTCCTCTATGTGAGCGGTACGGGAATCGGTCCGGACACCGACTGGCACGACGCCTTCCAGCGCAACTTCCATGCCCGCCTGGCGGAGTCGCCCGAACTCGTCGCCCGCTGGCACGAGTTGGGTGACCGTCAGGCGTCCGGACTGTCCGAGGCGGAGGAGCGGGAGCGTGCCGTGCTGCGGTGGTCGGCCGAATTCACGGAGCGGGAGCGGGCGTTGGACCACGCCCGGCGCATGGCCGAACCTTGGTTCGGCGTCAACTCCGCCTCCAACCAGGCCTTCAACGCTGAGCGGAAGCGGACCTGGGGCACACCCGCCCTGTACGACCGCTGCCGGGCGCTCGACGTTCCCGTGGTCATCGTCGACGGGCCGGCCGACATCCGCCCCCGTACGGCGGTGGACTCCCTGGAACGGGCCCTGCCGAGCGTACGAAGGGTGATCCTGCCCGAAGCCGGGCATCTCCCGTGGGTCGAGGACCCGACGGGCTTCCGGCAGGCTGTCGCATCGGTGCTGTGATCAGCCCGCGCGGGTCGTGCGGCCCGGCCGGCGCCGATCCGTTTCGCGGCTGCCTGGCCGCGTGCGTTTCAGCGGATTCTCTTCAGTGGGTCGACGCGTGGACGCCGGGCAGGTCGTCGAAGGCCGCGTTGTCGTCCGTGGTGAGCAGGATCCGGGCGGTGGCGGCGGTGGCGGCGATGATCAGGTCGCGGGCACCGCGCGGCTTGCCTTCTTTGCGTACATGGGCAAGGAGACGCGCGTGGACCCGGGCCACGTCCGCCGTGAGTCCTCGACCGGGATCAGCGCGCGGATGCCGTCGACGAACTCCTGCCGCCTGGCCCGGCGGGCTTCGTCGGCGAGTTCCACGAGTATCCGATTTTGGCTGCCCGCCGGCTTCTGCGGGTATCACGAGGCCTGAATTGGCCCCTCTCTCGGCACCGGTCGGAATACTGGCCCCATGTCCGCTGTCCTGCGCACAGCCCACACATCCGACCTCACCCCCGCCGAACTCGCCGCCGCCCGCGGCCTCATGGACGCCGCCTTCGGTGGTGACTTCGCCGACGAGGACTGGGAGCACGCGCTCGGTGGTATCCATGCCCTCGTCCACGACGGCACCGGTCTTCTCGCCCATGGCGCGGTCGTCATGCGTCGCGCGCTGCACCGTGGTCGGTGGCTGCGCGTCGGGTACGTCGAAGCGGTCGCCGTCCGTGCCGACGTCCGGCGGCGCGGGTTCGGCGGGCAGGTGATGGGCGCGCTGGAGCGGTGTGTCGACGGTGGCTACGACTTCGGCGCGCTGTCCGCGAGTGACGAGGGCTCCGCCCTCTACACGGCCCGGGGCTGGCAGCTATGGCCGGGCCGGATCAGCGCACTCGGTCCGCGGGGCGTGGTCCACCTGCCGGAAGAGGAGGGTGGCACCTTCGTACGCCCGGCTGTTCCCGGTGCGCTCGATCCGGCGGCGGACGGGCTGGTATTCGACTGGCGTGATGGTGACGTGCTGTAAGGCGTGCGGTAAAAGGGCAGGTCAGCGTGGTGTGACCCAATCCACCGTCTCAGATAGTAGGAAGTCCGAGTAATTGTGGAGACAGATGCGCTGTCCTCGCCTAGCTTTGTAGAAGCCGAACGTCTCGCTGGACCAAGCGAATGACGGTCGTGAGCCGGTGCCTCGTGCAGGCAACCCCTGCGGCACCGACGCTCCCCGTCCCACCCGGCACCTCGAAACCCCCCTCTCCGCGCTCCCTTCCGGGTTCCCGGATTCTTCGAAGGAGTCGATTTCCCATGGCCGAGACGACCGTCCGCCGCCGAGTCCGCCACGTCTCCCCGACGAGCGAGTCCGACCGCAAGAACGCCGCCGCCGCCCTCCAGCGCGCCCTCGACCGCCGGGACAACGGCGGCCAGACAGGTCACTGAGGCGCTGAGGCACTGAGCCGCTGAGCTCCTGGCGCACTGGGTGCGCCGTGGCTCGTCAGCCTCGCCGTACCTCGAAGTGGTCGATCCGCTGCCCGCTCTGCGCCAGCGCGGACACCTTCAGCAGGGGAGCCGTGCCCGGTACGCCGGCCGTCGCCTCCACCGAGAGGAACGAGTAGCCGGTGTAGCGCACCCGCGACCACTCCACGGTGTCCTCGTGCCGGTCCTGGGACTTCGTCCAGTGGTAGGTCTCCACCGACTCCCGGTCGGTGACCTTCCCCTCGTAGCTGTCCTTCACCCCGTACGGGAAGCTGTACAGGCTCTGGCCCGCGCCGCCCGCCGTGACGTACACCGTGCCGTCCCGCGTCGGGTCGGTCGACGCGCCGACCGGTATTCGCCGGCCCACCCGGCCACCCTTGAGGGCGTCCGTCCGCTCGTACACATGGTTGTGGCCGTTGATCACCAGATCCACCTGGTGCTTGTCGAAGAGCGGCAGCCAGGCGTCCCGGACGCCGCCGTCGGAGGCGTGGGCGGACGTCGTCGAGTACGCGCAGTGGTGGAAGAAGACCACGACGAAATCGACCGCGTCCGATGCGCGCAGCTCCGCCAGCCGCCGGTCCAGCCACGCCGTCTGGCGGCCGTCCGAGTGGCCCAGGTTCGCCGGGATCTCGTACGACACGTCGTTCGCGTCCAGCGCCACGACCCCGACATTGCCGTACACGAAGGAGTAGGCGCCCGGTGTGTTCCGGGCGTCGAAGCCGTTGTCCGGGAGCGACCAGCGGGCCGACTGGCCGCCGTAGCCGTTCGGCGAGTACCACGCCTCCATGTCGTGGTTGCCGGTCGTCACCATCCACGGCACCGACCGCGCGACCGTCTCCGTCTGCTTCAGGAACAGGTCCCACGCGGTCGGGTCGTAGCCGTCCGACTTCTCGCCGTGCCCGGTGCCGTCCGCGTAGCAGATGTCACCCGCGTGGAGATGGAACGCGGGGTTCTGGCGCAGGAGCACCTTGTCGTTGGCCAGCGCGTCTTGTGTCACGCCCTGGTCGCCGAAAGCCGTGAACACGAAGCTCGCGGGGGCCGTCGCGGGGGCCGTACGGAAGGTGGCGAGGGTTGCCCTGTGCGCGCTCGACGCCGGGTCGAAGCCCTCGTGGCCCACGCCGTAGTAGTACGTCGTCCCGGGGCGCAGCCCGTCGAGCGCCGCGTGCACGTAGTACTGGTCCAGATCGAGGCGTACGCCCGTCACGCCCGGCGTGTGCAGCGGGCGGAGTTCGGCCTCGATGCGGCGGCTCAGGTCACCGGGCGTCGGCCCGACACGGATGTACGGCTTCCGTACCGCGAACGGGACCTGCCAGGAGATCCGCATCTGCGTCTTCGGGTCGGCGCCGAAGGCGAGATGGCGGCCGAAGGGCTTGACGGCGGAGCCGGGGACCTTGCTGGTCGCGGGGTTCGCCGCAGCCGTACCCGGGCCCGACGAGCAGCCGGAGAGCAGGCCGCCGCCGGCCAGCGCGCCCGCCGTCACCAGCGCGCGGCGCCGGGTGAGCCGCGCCCGCAGATACTCGTACTGCTCCGCCATACTCATCCGGCGGGCCAGCAGCGGCGGGATGCCGACGTCGGGTGTATCGGGTGCGTCCGTGTCCGGGGGGCTGTCCATGGGAGGGAATTTCCCAGCAATCCCCAACGTCCGCCACACATACAGGTGAACGCCGGCCGAAGAGCGCCCGCCGCTGTCCCTTTCGTCCACCCGTTCGCACCCATTCGCTGTCCGTATCGCGGACACGGCGTGTCATCCCATGGGACCCGGAGTACGGTGCCGTCATGTCTCGCAGCATCAATCTCGCAGTGATTCCCGGTGACGGCATCGGCCAGGAGGTCGTGGCCCAGGGGCTGAAGGTGCTCTCCGCCGTCCTTCCGCAGGATGTGAAGCTGGAGACCAAGGAGTTCGACTTCGGCGCCCGGCGCTACCACGCCACCGGTGAGACCCTCACCGAGGCCGACCTCGACGCGCTCAAGAAGCACGACGCCATCCTCCTCGGCGCGATCGGCGACCCGAGCGTGCCCTCCGGCGTCCTGGAGCGCGGCTTCCTGCTGAAGCTCCGCTTCGCCTTCGACCACCACGTCAACCTGCGTCCGTCGCGGCTGCTCCCCGGGGTCGCCACCCCGCTGGCCGGGCAGCCCGCGATCGACTTCGTGGTCGTCCGCGAGGGCACCGAGGGCCCGTACACCGGCAACGGCGGCACCATCCGCCAGGGCACCCCGCACGCGGTCGCCACCGAGGTTTCGCTCAACACCGCCTTCGGTATCGAGCGTGTCGTCCGCGACGCCTACGCCCGCGCCCAGGCCCGCCCCCGCAAGAAGCTGGCGCTCGTCCACAAGAACAACGTGCTCGTGCACGCCGGTCACCTGTGGACGGACATCTTCAACAAGGTGGGCGAGGAGTTCCCCGAGGTCACCACCGAGTACATGCACGTGGACGCGGCGACGATCTACCTCGTCACGCAGCCCGAGCGCTTCGACGTGATCGTCACCGACAACCTCTTCGGCGACATCATCACCGACCTCGCCGCGGCCGTCTCCGGCGGCATCGGCGTCGCCGCGAGCGGGAACATCAACCCGTCCGGCGACTACCCCTCGATGTTCGAGCCCGTCCACGGCTCGGCCCCGGACATCGCCGGTCAGGGCAAGGCCGACCCCAGCGCCACCGTCCTGTCCGTCGCCCTCCTGCTGCGCCACCTCGGCTACGAGTCCGAGGCCGCCCGCATCGAGGAAGCCGTCACCGCGGACCTCGCGGAGCGCGGCACCACTGCCCGTACGACGGACGAGATCGGCGACGCCCTCGCCGTACGAGTAGCCGGCTGACCCGCGGCGCTCACTGGAAGCATCTCCAAGCCGCCGGGTCGCATCCGCACCCGGCGGCTTCTCTATGTCCCCGCCGGGTGTCACCATCATCCCCTGGGTCGCATTCACGCCCTTTTCGTCCACGGCCACCGTCGCGCGATAATCGAACGCGGAGCCGCGGACTGAGGGAATGCTCGGACGTCCTAACACTGACCACGATGACTGCCAGTCATACGGTCATGGTTGCGGGCGTGGGGCGCGGCCCGTCACACACAAGACCGGTGAAGGACACCCACTCATGACGACGCCCACGATCGAGCTCAAGCCCTCGGCCTCGCCACTCTCCGGCGCGGAGCGCGAGGCGATCCTGGCCAGCCCCGGCTTCGGCCGCCACTTCACCGACCACATGGTGACGATCAAGTGGACCGAGGGCCGCGGCTGGCACGACGGACAGCTCGTTCCGTACGGCCCGCTCTCCATCGACCCGGCGAACATGACCCTGCACTACGCGCAGGAGATCTTCGAGGGACTCAAGGCCTACCGGCGGCCCGACGGCTCCGTCGCCACCTTCCGGCCGGAGCGCAACGCCCTGCGCTTCCAGCACTCGGCGCGCCGCCTCGCGATGCCCGAGCTGCCCGTCGACACGTTCATCGAGGCCATAGACGCGCTGGTGCGCCAGGACCGGGACTGGGTGCCCGCCCACGGTGGCGAGGAGTCCCTCTACCTGCGCCCCTTCATGATCGCCACGGAGGTCGGCCTCGGCGTCAAACCGGCCAACGAGTACCTGTTCCTGGTGATCGCGTCCCCGGCCGGCGCCTACTTCCCCGGTGGCGTCAAGCCCGTCTCCATCTGGCTCTCCGAGGACCGCGTCCGCGCCGTCCCCGGCGGCATGGGCGACGCCAAGACCGGCGGCAACTACGCGGCCTCCCTGCTCGCCCAGGCCGAGGCCGCCGAGCACGGCTGCGCGCAGGTCTGCTACCTCGACGCCGTCGAGCACAAGTGGATCGAGGAACTCGGCGGTATGAACCTGTACTTCGTGTACGGGGACCGCATCGTCACCCCCTCCCTCACCGGCTCCATCCTGGAGGGCGTCACCCGTGACTCGCTCCTCACCGTCGCCCGTGACCTCGGCTACACCGCCGAGGAGGGGCGTATCTCCCTCGACCAGTGGCAGCGGGATGCCGAGAACGGCAGCCTGACCGAGGTGTTCGCCTGCGGGACCGCGGCCGTCATCACGCCCGTCGGGACGGTCAAGCGGACCGGGGTCGAATGGCAGCAGGCGGGTGGCGAGCCCGGGGAGGTCACGCTGCGGCTGCGGGAGGCGCTGCTCGACATTCAGCGGGGGACGGCTGAGGACGTGCACGGCTGGATGCATCTTCTCGGCTGAGGGCTTGGCGGTTGTTCGGCTGCGGGTCCGGTGGGGGCTGGGCGCGCGGTTCCTCGCGCCCCTTTGGGGTCCGCCCCGTGGTTGTTCGGCTGCGGGTCGGTGGGGGCTTGTCGCGCGGTTCCTCGCGCCCCTTTGGTGGGGCCGGGGGCCGGGGAGCTGCGTGGTTCCCGGAATTGGTGAGGTGTACACGGACGCGTGAACTGGGCGCCAGGTTCTGCGCGTTGTGGGCGGTCGAGCCGTACCGTGGAGGGCGTTTGCAGTGTGTGCAGCGCCCTGCGGGGGCAGGGGGACGGGGGAACGCATGTTTGGGATTACGCGTGCCGTGAGTGTTGCGGCGGTCGTGGCGGGGGTGGTCGCGCTGTCGGGGATCCCGGCGGCCTCGGTGGCGCCGAGGGCGACCGAGCGGGTCACCGTGTCGGGCGCCGGGGAGCAGGGCGACAGCTACTCGGCCGGGCCCTTCCTCAGTGACAACGGCCGCTATGCCGCCTTCCAGTCCAACGCCAAGAACCTGGTGGCGGGGGACACGAACGGTGTGGAGGACGCCTTCGTCCGGGATCTGCGTACGGGCCGGGTGACCCGGGTCAGCCTGGCGACGGACGGGACTCAGGCCGACGCGGGCACCGGCGTGGTGGACATCAGTGCCGACGGCCGCTTCGTGGTGCTCGTCTCGACGGCGACCAACCTCGCCAAGTGGCCCGGGCCGCAGCCCTACTGGGCCCAGGACGTGTACGTCCACGACCGCCGCACCGGCCGTACGGACCTGATCAGCAGGACCCCGACGGGCGCGTCCTCCTACGCCCATGGAGCCGCCGCGATCTCGGACGACGGCCGTTATGTCGCCTTCAACGCCCGGCCCAGCCAGATGGAGAGCCCCGACAAGCCCATCTTCCCGGCGGTGTACGTCACCGACCGCCGCACCGGGAAGACCGAGCGGATCACCAACCGCGACTACCCGACCCTCGCCGCCTATCACCTCGACCTGAGCGCGGACGGCCGCTATGTGGCGTACACACAGATCGAGCCGCGCGGCGGCGGTGGCCGCCTGTGGGTGCACGACCGCCGTACCCACACCGAGGAACTGGTCAACGTGAAGCCGGACGGCACCCCGTCCGCGGTCTACGCCCTCGACCCGTCGCTCTCGGCGGACGGCCGGACCATCTCCTTCGAGTACCGGGGAGACGACCTGGTGGCAGGCGGCGCCGTCAACACCGGCACCTACGTGCGCGACCTGCGGACCGGCAGGACCCGGGGCGTCGTCCACGACGGACCGGGCGGCGCGTCGGTCTTCGGCCCCCAGCTCAGCCGCGACGGCCGGTACGTCGGCTATGTGTTCGCCGCCCCGCAGGGCCAGGGCAACGCGTACGTACGGGATCTGCGCACCGGGAAGTCCCGGCTCGCCAGTCCCGCGGTCAGCGGCGGCCCGGTCACGGACGAGGCCGTCTACATCACCTCGTTCGGCGGCGGGGACCGACTCCTCGGCATCGGCAGCTCGTCCGCCCAGTTGGTGAGGGGCGACACGAACGGCGAGACCGACGGCTTCGTGCGCCGCCTGCGCTGAGCCACTGCCGGTACCCGGCCGGTTCGCGTGATCCGTAACGTTCGTGCGTTCCATACGGTCCATACGGTCCGTGCGTTCCGTACGGTTCGTATCGTGAGACGCCGTGAAGCGCGGGGGCGGTGCTGTGCAAGACTGCTCCCGTGCTCTCGTTCGCCACGATTATTGGCAGCAGGCGCGCCGGTCCGCAGTGACCGCCTCGTACCCACCCGGTACGGGCGGCCATCGTCGTCTTCGACCCGCGCGCAGACCTCTCGCACCCGCGAGGGGTTTTTCGCTTTTCTGGCCCACCTTCAGCCGGAGAAGGAGCGCGAGGGATCATAGGGGGACGGTGGAACCGGTCATTCCGGTACAGACCGAGATCGACATCCTCAGGAGCCTTGAGATCATGACGGAATCCAGCGAAACCAGCGAACCCAGAGTGCTCGACGACTCGTTCCATGTCTTCGACACCACCCTGCGCGACGGCGCCCAGCGCGAGGGCATCAACCTCACCGTCGCCGACAAGCTGGCCATCGCACGGCACCTGGACGACTTCGGCGTCGGTTTCATCGAGGGCGGCTGGCCGGGCGCCAACCCGCGCGACACCGAGTTCTTCGCCCGCGCCCAGCAGGAGATCGACTTCAGGCACGCCCAGCTCGTGGCCTTCGGCGCGACCCGCCGGGCCGGCGGCAAGGCGAGCGAGGACCCGCAGGTCAAGGCCCTGGTGGACTCCGGAGCACCCGTCGTCACGCTGGTCGCGAAGTCCCACGACCGGCACGTCGAGCTGGCGCTGCGCACGACCCTCGACGAGAACCTGGAGATGGTCCGCGACACCGTCGCCCACCTGCGCTCCCAGGGCCGCCGTGTCTTCGTCGACTGCGAGCACTTCTTCGACGGCTACCGCGCGAACCCCGAGTACGCGAAGGCCGTCGTCCGCGCCGCGTCCGAGGCCGGCGCCGATGTCGTCATCCTCTGCGACACCAACGGCGGCATGCTCCCGGCCCAGGTCCAGGCGGTCGTCGCCACGGTCCTCGCGGACACCGGAGCCCGCCTCGGCATCCACGCCCAGGACGACACGGGCTGCGCGGTGGCCAACACCCTCGCCGCCGTCGACGCGGGCGCGACCCACGTCCAGTGCACGGCGAACGGCTACGGCGAACGCGTCGGCAACGCCAACCTGTTCCCCGTCGTGGCGGCCCTTGAGCTGAAGTACGGCAAGCAGGTTCTGCCCGAGGGCGCGCTGCGCGAGATGACCCGTATCTCCCACGCCATCGCCGAGGTCGTCAACCTGACGCCGTCCACGCATCAGCCGTACGTGGGAGTCTCCGCCTTCGCCCACAAGGCCGGCCTGCACGCCTCCGCGATCAAGGTCGACCCCGACCTCTACCAGCACATCGACCCCGAGCAGGTCGGCAACACCATGCGGATGCTGGTCTCCGACATGGCGGGCCGCGCCTCCATCGAGCTCAAGGGCAAGGAACTCGGCGTCGACCTCGGCGACGACCGTGAGCTGGTCGGCCGGGTCGTCGAGCGGGTCAAGGAGCGCGAGCTTCAGGGCTACACGTTCGAGGCGGCCGACGCCTCCTTCGAGCTGCTGCTGCGCGCGGAGGCCGAGGGCAGGGCGCGTACGTACTTCGAGGTCGAGTCCTGGCGCGCGATCGTCGAGAACCGCCCCGACGGCAGCCACGCCAACGAGGCCACGGTCAAGATCTTCGCCAAGGGCGAGCGCATCGTCGCGACGGCGGAGGGCAACGGCCCGGTCAACGCCCTCGACCGCGCCCTGAAGGTGGCCCTGGAGAAGATCTACCCGCCGCTCGCCAAGCTGGAGCTGGTCGACTACAAGGTCCGCATCCTGGAGGGCAAGCACGGCACGCAGTCCACGACCCGCGTCCTCATCTCCACATCGGACGGCAAGGGCGAGTGGTCGACGGTGGGCGTCGCCGACAACGTGATCGCCGCGTCCTGGGAGGCGCTGGCGGACGCCTACACCTACGGCCTGCTGCGGGCGGGCGTGGAGCCCGCCGAGTAGAAGACCGTGGAGGACTGTAGAGGACCGGTTTCGGCCTCAGTGGCGTGCGGCGGTTTCGCACCTTGACGGCTCAAAGGGGCACTTGTTGACTCGCGGCGTGTGCCAAGCCGCGAGTACACACGAGGTGTTCAAGTGGACTCACGGACTTGAGGACCTCAAGGACCTCAAGGACTGCATTCGCCCCAGAGCCGAGGGAAGGTCCATGCGACGAACCGCCCTGCTCGTCTGTGCCACTTTGCTGACCGGGCTGCTGCCCCTGGCCGCCGCGAGCACGGCGGCCGGTGCGGCGGCCAGGGCGGACGACCCCGCCCCCGCACCGGCGCCCGTCCCCGTCGACCGCTTCGAGGGCGAGGTCCCCTTCGCCTCCCCGCCCGCCGACGGAATCTTCACCTGGGGCGGCGACGCCGACGACCCGCCCCGGCTCGCCCTCACCGAACGGGCGGACGCCCCCGAGGGCGCCGAGGTCCTCACCGGCACGTACGACATCAACAACTACGGCGGCTTCAGCCACGACTTCGCCTTCGCCGAACCCGCCCACGACTGGTCGGCGAGCAGGGGCGTCCGCTTCTGGTGGGAGGGCCGGAACAACGGCAGGAAGGTCAACTTCGAGCTGAAGGACGGCGGCGCCAACGGCGAGGCCTCCGAACTCTGGACGACCTCCTTCACGGACGACTTCACCGGCTGGAAGCGGATCGAGCTGCCCTTCACCGACTTCGCGTACCGCACGGACTACCAGCCGGTCGGCGGCATCGACCAGATCCTCGGCCTCACCGCGATGTGGGGGTACGCCCTCACGCTCCCCACCGGGATCAGCGGCCGGTTCGCCATGGACGGCGTCGAGCTGTACGGCAAGGCCGATCAGTCGCTGCGCGCGTCGGTCACCACCGACTCCGCCGTGTACCCGGTGAAGGAGGGCGGCACGGCGAAGGTCGCCGTCACGGTCGGTACGACGGGATCCGCGCCGCTCACCGACCCGGTGACGGTCACATACGAGACGACGACGGACGGCACGGCCTCGGACGCCACCGACTACACACCGGTCCGCGGCGAGTTGACCTTCCCGGCGGGCACCGCCTCCGGCACCTCCCGCACGATCCAGGTCCCCACCCGCAAGGACAGGGCGGCGGAGCCGGCCGAGACGATCCCCCTCAGGCTCACGGTCACCGGCGCCAAGGCGCCGCCCGAGACCCCGCAGATCGTCATCGACGCCCACGGACTCCCGTATCTGAACGGCAAGTTGCCGGTGAAGCAGCGCGTCGCCGACCTCCTCTCCCGTATGTCCCTGGCGGAGAAGGCCGGCCAGATGACCCAGGCCGAGCGCGGCGCGGTCGTGGCGACCCCGGGTGACATCGCCTCCTACGGCCTCGGCTCACTGCTCTCCGGCGGTGGTTCGACGCCCAACCCCAACACCCCGGCGGCCTGGGCGAGGATGATCGACGGCTTCCAACTCCGGGCGCGGGCAACGCGGTTCCAGATCCCCCTGATCTACGGGGTGGACGCGGTGCACGGTCACAACAACCTCGTCGGCGCCACGATCCTGCCGCACAACATCGGCATCGGGGCGAGCCGCGACCCCCAACTCGCTTACCAGGCAGGGAAGGTGACGGCGGCCGAGGTCCGGGCGACCGGCGTTCCCTGGGACTTCGCACCCTGTCTCTGCGTGGCCCGTGACGAACGCTGGGGGCGGACGTACGAGTCGTTCGGCGAGGACCCGGCTCTGGTGGAGTCGATGGAGACGGTGATCCAGGGCCTCCAAGGGCGCGCGGACGGCACGGAGTTGAAGAGGAACGACAAGGTCCTGGCGACCGCCAAGCACTTCGTGGGCGACGGCGGCACGGCATACGGCTCCTCGACCACCGGCTCGTACACCATCGACCAGGGCGTCACCGAGGTCACCCGCGATCAGCTTGAGGCGGTCCACCTGGCGCCGTACCAGGACGCCGTCGACCGGGGAGTCGGCTCGGTCATGCCGTCCTACTCCTCCCTCGACATCGCGGGGGACGGCCAGGGCCCGGTGAAGATGCACGCCCGCGCCGACATGATCAACGGTGTGCTGAAGGGCCGGATGGGCTTCGACGGCTTCGTCGTCAGCGACTGGCAGGCCATCGACCAGATCCCCGGCGACTACGCCTCGGACGTCCGTACGTCTGTCAACGCGGGCCTCGACATGATCATGGTCCCGTACGCCTACAAGGACTTCCGGGCCACCCTGGTCACCGAGGCGACAGCCGGCCGGATCACCAGCAGCCGGATCGATGACGCGGTCTCCCGCATCCTCACCCAGAAGTTCGAACTGGGCCTCTTCGAGAAGCCGTACGCCGACACGAGCGGCGCGGCGGCCATCGGCTCGGCCGAACACCGAGCGGTGGCACGGCAGTTGGCGGCGAAGTCACAGGTGCTGCTGAAGAACGCGAACGGCGTGCTGCCCCTCACCAAGTCCCAGAAGGTGTACGTCGCCGGGTCCAACGCCGATGACCTCGGCAACCAGACCGGCGGCTGGACCGTCACCTGGCAGGGTTCCTCCGGGAAGATCACCGACGGCACGACGATCCTGGAGGGCATGCGCGGGGCGGGCGGTGACATCACCTACTCCAAGGACGCCTCCGCCCCGACCGCCGGATACGACGCCGGGGTGGTGGTGGTCGGCGAGACGCCCTACGCCGAGGGCATGGGCGACGTCGGCAACGGCAACGACCTGGAGCTGACCGACGCCGACAAGGCAGCGGTCGACAAGGTGTGCGCGGCGATGAAGTGCGCGGTGCTGGTGGTCGCCGGGCGCCCCCAGCTCATCGGCGACCGGCTCGGTCGCATCGACGCCCTGGTCGCCTCCTGGCTGCCGGGCACCGAGGGCGACGGCGTCGCCGACGTGCTCTACGGCAGGCGGGCGTTCACCGGCCAACTGCCGCTCACCTGGCCGAAGTCGATGGCCCAGCTCCCGATCAACGTGGGCGACGCGACATACGATCCGCAGTTCCCGTACGGCTGGGGTCTGACGACGAGGACCAGGATCCCGGAGGGCGGCGAGAAGACCCTGAAGGCGCTGGGGGCCTCGGCAGCCGCGGCGGAGAAGGCCCATGACTCGAAGGCCGGACGCGCCCTGGTGACCAAGGCGCGGCTGATCGCGCAGGAGAGGATCGGCGGGCGGATCGCACCGGCCGCCGCCAAGCCCTTCGCCGACGCCGACCATCTGCTGCTGACCGGCAGGTACGGCGCGGCCGTGGCGAAGCTGAGGGCCGCGTACAGGGCGGCCTGAGCGTGCGGGAACGGTCCTGGGGAGGAGGGCGAGGAGGGCGAGGGGGGATCCTCACCAGGACCAGGACCGATCTCCGTTTTCCCGGTTCCTCGGGTAGCTTCGAACATATGAAGGCCGTACCGGTCCCGACTCTCGTACGCCTGCTGCTGGTGCCCCTCGTCGCGACACTCGCGGTACTCGCGCTGCTGACGGCCGCCGCGCCCGGCGCGCACGCGGCCACCGACATCTCGAAGATCGCCGAGGCGCTGCGCGCGGGCCCGGTGTACGTGGACCCGGCCGCCTCCGGCCTGCTGTCCCCGTCCGATGCCCGAGCGCTCGCCGCGAAGATCAAGCACGCGGACAAGCCCGTCCTCGTGGCCGTCCTCCCGGCCGGCTACCCGACGGCGAACCTCTTCACGAACCTCCGTACGGAGACAGGGATCACGGGTGTGTACGCCGTCCGCCTCGGCGACAGATTCGACGCGCGGGCGGACAGCAGCGTGCTCGGCCGGCCGGCGGTCCACAACCTGGTGACGGCGGCACGGACCGAGAGGGACACGAAGACCCAGCTCAACGACTTCGTCGACGCGGCGCTGCGCGGCACCGTCGGCGGTTCGGCGCCGGCCACCTGGAGCGGCTCGGGCGGCGGCGACACGGGTGGCGGGGTGAACACGGGGGCGCTGATCGCCTTCGGTGTGGTGCTGGTGGCGGGCGGGGCGGGCGCGTACGCGCTGGTCCGGCGCAATCGCGCACGCCACGAGGAGGAGCGGCGGGAGGCGCTGGCGAAGCTGACGGTCGTCGTCGACGAGGACATCACCGCGTTCGGCGAGGAACTCGACCGGCTCGACTTCCACCCCGCCGAGGCGGGCGCCGACGCCTCGATGCGCGCGGACTTCGAGCGGGCGCTGGACGCGTACGACAAGGCGAAGTCGCTGATGGCGGCCACCCGGCGGCCGGAGGAGGTGCGCGGGGTGACGCAGGCGCTGGAGGACGGCCGGTTCTCGCTCGCGCAGCTCGCCGCGCGCCGTGAGGGGCGCCCGCTGCCCGAACGGCGTGGCCCGTGCTTCTTCGACCCTCGGCACGGTCCGTCGGTCGCCGACGCGACCTGGACGCCGGCGGGCGGATCACCCCGCGAGGTCCCGGTCTGCGCCGCCGACCGGGCCCGCCTGGCCGACGGCCACGACCCGGCGGTCCGCGAGGTGGAGACCGCCTCGGGGCCCCGCCCCTACTGGGACGCGGGCCCGGCGTACGGCCCCTGGGCGGGCGGCTATTTCGGCGGTGGCATCCTCCCCGGCCTCCTCGTCGGCACGCTGCTCGGGAGCATGATGGCCACCCCGTCCTACGCGGCCGACTACGGCACCGGATACGGCGACTTCGGCGCCCCCGGCGGCTTCGACGGCGGCGACATGTCCGGCGCGGACTTCGATCCCGGGGACTTCGGCGGAGGGGATTTCGGG
>NZ_LIQQ01000156.1 GCF_001418565.1 Streptomyces graminilatus
GTGGTGGGGGTGTGCGTCCTCTGGGGGCTGCCGCCCCCAGACCCCCGCTTTCGGCCCTGAAGGGGCCTCGTCCTCAAACTCCCCCAGAGGGGGCACCCCCAACGGGCTGGATGGTGCGGGCCTCAGCCCCAAGAGGTGGACGGGCTGAGGTCGACAGGCTGGACGGTGCTGGCCTCGGCCTCAGGGGTCCGACGGGTCGGCGGGTGCGGTCCATGCCTCCGCCAGCATCTTCCTTGTGTCGCCCAGCAGTTGAGGCAGCACCTTGGTGTGGCCCACCACCGGCATGAAGTTCGTGTCGCCGCCCCAGCGCGGGACGATGTGCTGGTGCAGATGGGCCGCGATGCCCGCGCCCGCCACCGTGCCCTGGTTCATCCCGATGTTGAAACCGTGCGCCCCGGACGCCTTGCGCAGGGCCGTCATCGCCTGCTTGGTCAGCTCGGCCAGTTCAGCGGTCTCGGAATCCGTCAGGTCCGTGTAGTCGGCGACATGCCGGTACGGCACGACCATCAGATGGCCACCCGTGTACGGGTACAGATTCAGCACCGCGTAGACCTGCTCACCGCGCTGAAGGATGAGGCCGTCCTCGTCGGACTTGGCCGGGATCGAGCAGAAGGGACAGCCGTCGTCGGCCCCCGGACCGGTCGGCTTGTTCTCACCCTGGATGTACGCCATCCGGTGAGGCGTCCACAGGCGCTGAAACGCGTCCTGTGTCCCGACTCCGATCTGCTGCTCCGGCTCACTCGTCATGCCATGCAGCATATTGCTTCGCCCATATGGAGCGTGTCGCCGGGGCACGCGCCGGGACACCCGCGGCCAAGCTGTCGGCATGGACGACGACAGCCGCACGGAACGCTGGGAGCGGCACACCGAGATCCCTCTCGGAGTCGCGTCACTGCTGTTTCTCGCCGCGTACGCGGTCCGCGTACTGGCCCTCGATCCGTCCGACGCCGGACAGGACCTCTGCCTCGCCGTGCTGCTGGGCACCTGGGCGCTCTTCGTGCTCGACTACGCGGTGCGGTGGCGGCTGAGCGGCGAAGGCCCGCGATTCGTCCTCACGCACTGGCTGGACATCCTCGTCATGGTGCTGCCCCTGCTGCGCCCGCTACGTATGGTCAAGGTTCACGACGTCGTACTGCGCCGGCGTGGCCGGCCCCGGCTCGCGCTGCACGCGCGCGTGATCGTGTACACGGGTCTGTCGGTGACACTGCTCGGGTTCGCGGGCGCCCTGGCCGTGTACCAGCAGGAGCACTCCGCGCCCGGCGCGACGATCCGGACGTTCGGCGACGCGGTGTGGTGGACCTGCGAGACGCTCGCGACCGTCGGGTACGGCGATTTCTCGCCCGTCACTCCGGTCGGCCGACTGATCGCGGTGGGCCTGATGGCATGCGGGCTGGCCCTGCTGGGGGCGGTGACGGGGTCGTTCGCGTCGTGGCTGGTGCAGGTGTTCTCGCGGGAGGGCGACGAGAGGCCCCCGGGGAATTCCCCGGGGGCCTGAATCCCCGCGTTGGCGGGGACGACGGAACGTTGAGCTTCTGCTGTGTCCGGATCTTCGGACCACCCCCGCGTCGGCGGGGAGCAATCACACCTGCACTCGACGCTCCACCACATCAACGAGCTTCGCGAGCGCTTCGTCACGCGGAATGCCGTTCTCCTGCGAACCGTCGCGGTAGCGGAACGACACCGTGCCCGCGTTCATGTCCTCGTCGCCGACGATGACCATGAACGGCACCTTCTGCTTCTGGGCATTGCGGATCTTCTTCTGCATGCGGTCGGACGACGAGTCGACCTCGACGCGCAGGCCCTTCCTCTTGGCCTCCGCGGCGAACTTCTCCAGGTACTCGACATGTCCGTCGCCGATCGGGATACCGACCGCCTGAACAGGCGCCAGCCACGCCGGGAACGCCCCCGCGTAGTGCTCGAGGAGCACGGCGAAGAACCGCTCGATGGAGCCGAACAGGGCCCGGTGGATCATCACCGGACGCTGCTTGGAACCGTCCGGACCCGTGTACTCCAGGTCGAACCGCTCGGGCAGGTTGAAGTCGAGCTGGACCGTCGACATCTGCCAGGTGCGGCCGATGGCGTCCTTGGTCTGGACGGAGATCTTCGGGCCGTAGAACGCGGCGCCGCCCGGGTCGGGAACGAGCGGCAGACCCTGCTTCTCGGCCACCTGCCGCAGCGTCTCCGTGGCCTCTTCCCAGATCTCGTCCGAGCCGACGAACTTCTCCGGGTCCTTGGTGGACAGCTCCAGGTAGAAGTCGGTCAGGCCGTAGTCGCGCAGCAGGCCGAGGACGAAGGTGAGCGTCTTGTCGAGCTCCTCCGCCATCTGCTCCTTGGTGCAGTAGATGTGCGCGTCGTCCTGGGTGAAGCCCCGGGCGCGGGTCAGGCCGTGTACGACGCCCGACTTCTCGTACCGGTACACCGTGCCGAACTCGAAGAGCCGCAGCGGGAGTTCACGGTAGGAACGGCCGCGCGCGTCGAAGATCAGGTTGTGCATCGGGCAGTTCATGGGCTTGAGGTAGTAGTCCACTCCCTCGTCGAGCTGCATGGGCGGGTACATGCCGTCGGCGTACCAGTCCAGGTGGCCCGAGGTCTCGAAGAGCTTCCCCTTCGTCGCGTGCGGGGTGTAGACGAACTCGTAGCCCTCCTCCTCGTGCCGGCGGCGCGAGTAGTCCTCCATCACGCGGCGGATGACGCCGCCCTTGGGGTGGAAGACGGCGAGGCCGGAGCCGATCTGCTCCGGGATGGAGAAGAGGTCCAGCTCGTTGCCGAGCTTGCGGTGGTCGCGCTTCTCCGCCTCGATGAGGAAGTCGAGGTGTGCCTTGAGCTCCTCCTTGGAGGGCCACGCGGTGCCGTAGATGCGCTGGAGCATCGGGTTCTTCTCGCTGCCCCGCCAGTACGCGGCGGCGTTGCGCATCAGCTTGAACGCCGGGATGTTACGGGTGGTCGGCAGGTGAGGACCCCGGCAGAGGTCCTTCCAGCACAGGTCGCCGGTCTTGGCGTCGAGGTTGTCGTAGATGGTCAGCTCGCCGGAGCCGACCTCGACGTTCGCGCCGTCGTCGGTCGACGCGGAGCCCTTGATGCCGATCAGCTCCAGCTTGTACGGCTCCGACGCCAGCTCCTCGCGGGCCGCCTCGTCGGTCACCACACGGCGCGAGAACCGCTGCCCGCGCTTCTGGATCTCCTGCATCTTCTTCTCGATGGCCTTGAGATCCTCGGGCGTGAACGGCTTCTCGACGTCGAAGTCGTAGTAGAAGCCGTCCTTGACCGGCGGGCCGATGCCGAGCTTGGCCTCGGGGAACAGCTCCTGCACGGCCTGGGCCATCACGTGGGCGGTGGAGTGGCGCAGGATGTTGAGGCCGTCCTCGGAGGAGATCTCGACGGGCTCGACCTCCTCGCCGTCCGCCACCGCGTACGCGAGGTCCTTGAGCTCCCCGCCCACGCGCGCGGCGACGATCGTACGTTCGCCGGCGAAGAGGTCGGCGGCCGTAGTCCCCGTCGTCACCACGCGCTCTTCCCGCTCGGAATCGCGATGGATGATCACACGGACGTCTGACACCGGTCTCTCCTGACTGAAGGTGGGTGCGGCGCCATACCGAGAGCGCGCGCAGGTGAGGATCGTACCGACCCCGACCCGCCCACCGCGAAACAGATAACCGGAGGCCCCCGCCCTCGGCCCCCTCAGTCGTCGCCGCTGCACGCCTCCTCGAAGAAATCGAGGTTCTCCTGGAGCGACTTCATGAGCCGGTCCCGCTCCGCCTCGTCCACCTGGACGGGTACGACACCGGAGGCCTGGGTCAGCCGCCGGAAGCCGCCCCGGCTCTCCAGCCGGCCGTGCACCCGCACCGGCAGCCCGACGAGGTGGGCGTGCCCGGCGATCCGGTACGCCTCCTCGTCGAGTGTCATCCGGACGTGCGGGATCTCGGCGCCGGCCAGCACCCGCAGGCGTACGGCGCCCTCACCGCGCGGCCCCGACCTGCGCATCCGTACGACCGTGCCGGTGATGCGGACCGGCACCGACGGTTCCTCGCGCAGGTACCGGCCACCGGCCGCGCGCAGGACGGGCAGGTCGCCCGGGGAGAACTCGACGGGTTCGGCGCCGGCCGAGCAGCCCTCGGGGACGTCCGCGCCGGGCGCCCACTCGACGGCGATCCGGGCGCCCTCCGTACCGCGTACGAGGGCGACGAGGGCCTCGGTCAGCTCGTGGCTGACGCCTGCCTCGACGGCGCCGTCGAAGGCGTCCATGCCGCCGGTGGCCCGGTGGTAGTCGATGGCCTCGCGGGCCGCGTACAGGGCCTGGTGGAGGCGTACGGCGAGGGGGCGGCCGGTGCCGACGGGGACGAAAGCGGTGAGGCTGCGGCCCGCGGGGGCGGCGCCGACGAGGACGTGTTCGAGGAGGGTGTCGGCGGTCCTGCGGTGGCGGGCGCCGTAGTAGCCGGCACGCGCGCGTGTGGCGAGGGCGCCGGCGAGCATCATCCGGCGGGCGGCGGAGCGCAGTTGCTCCTCGACTGGCCAGGAGGCGACGCCCGCGGGGCCGGTCGGGACGTCCCGCCACCAGCGGATCTCGTCGCTGGGCACGGCGAGGCCGACGAGCACCTCGCGCGCGGAGGGTGATCCGCTGCGGGCGAGGGCGACGAGGGCCTCGGCGAGCAGGTCGTCGCTGTCGGGGAAGGCCCGGCTCTCGGGCACGAGGAGGCTCGTGCCGTTGCCGCCGGGCCCTGGTGGGGTCCAGCGTCCGTACCGTCCGACGGCTCCGCCGCGCCGCTGCCAGCCGTGCCGGCGCAGCAGGGCGCCGAGCACGGCGGGGTCGACCTGTTCGGGCGGGGGTGGTTCGTCGTGCCAGGGGGTGTCCACGGGGTGTGGCCTGACGGGCCGCAGGGGGTCCTCGGTGGGCCGGTGCGTCACGGTCTGCCTCCCGTCCCGACGCGCGTCATGATCTCGCAGAGCGCGCGGTCGTCGAAGATGCGTGAGGTCGGTATCCGCACGGTGGTCCGGTACCGGCCGGTGGTCCGCTGGCCGGCGAGGTTGATCCAGTAGCAGCAGTGCCGCAGGTCGAGGCGGTCGTGTCCGGCGCGCAGCCAGTCGTCCTGTGCGCGCGGTACGAGCATCACGACCAGGATCTTGTGCACCGAGACCGGGGTGCGGGCGAGTTTCGCCAGGTGGGCGTTGTCGAGTGCGAAGGAGAAGTACGGGCCCGGCGGGTTGGGTGCGATCTGGTAGGTGCACTTGAGCTGGACCTTGATGGTGACCTCGTCGTCGACCGTGTGCCCGGGGGCGCTGTGGCTGACGTGCCAGTCGATGCCGTTGTCGGGAAAGGGCTGGGACAGCGAGCAGCCGGCCGCAGCTGCCACGGCGTGCAGATAGCCCACCTGGAGCGTCTCCATACATGCCGTGGTGGCGAGGTTGCCTCGAAGGGGTGCCGTCCGCTCGGGCAGCAGCCCGCCCCGCTCGGGCTGCGCTATCGCCATGACCAAATGCCTTCCAAACCGGATGAATTATGGTGACAGGCCGGTGAAGTGCGTAAACCTGTACCTCTGTTGTCTCCTTCCGGCGTACGGCGCAAACAGCCCGGGTATCACCAAACGGGCAGAAGACGGTGCGTCAGCTGCCGTGGGTGAACAAGGAGTTGCATAGGTATGACGTGCTGGTACGAGGGCCCTTTGGCCGCGTTCGACACGGAGACCACGGGTGTGGATGTCGAGACCGACCGGATCGTGTCGGCTTCCGTCGTGGTCCAGGAAGGTCCGGCCATCCGGCCGCGGGTCAGTCGCTGGCTGATCAACCCGGGTGTGCCCGTTCCCGCCGGGGCGACGGCGGTGCACGGGCTGACGGACGACCATCTTCAGCGCAACGGCCGCTGGCCGTCTCCCGTGATGGAGGAGATAGCCAGGGCGCTGGCGGAGCAGGCGGCGGCGGGCCGTCCGCTGGTCATCATGAACGCGCCCTTCGATCTGACCATGCTGGACCGGGAGTTGCGACGCCATCGTGCCTCGTCGCTCGACGTCTGGTTCGACTCGAAACCACTGCTGGTGCTGGACCCCCGGGTCCTGGACAAACACCTGGACCGCTACCGCAAGGGCCGCCGCACCCTCACGGACCTGTGCGCGCACTACGGCGTCGCGCTGGAGGGTGCCCATGACGCGGCGGCGGACGCGCTGGCCTCGCTGGAGGTCGTACGGGCGGTCGGGCGGCGTTTCGCGACCCGGCTGGAGCGCCTGTCCCCGGCCGAACTGCACAGTCTCCAGGCGATGTGGCACGCGGAGCAGGCACGGGGCCTTCAGGCCTGGTTCACGAAGAGCGGTACGCCGGAGGCGGTCGACCCGGCGTGGCCGCTGCGCCCGGAGATGCCGGCGGCGGCATGACCCCGGACATGAGAAAAGCCGGTCCGTCGATGACGGACCGGCCTTCTCCCGGTGGGCGATACTGGGTTCGAACCAGTGACCTCTTCGGTGTGAACGAAGCGCTCTCCCACTGAGCTAATCGCCCGGGAACGCACCGAACAATACAGGTCCGGGCGGGCTTCGTTCAAACCGCTTGGCGGTGGGCGCTACCGCGGAGGCATCCTGTCGCCCAGCAGGGCGAGGTTCTCGATGGCGGCGAGGCCGTAGAGGGCGGTGTCGTTGGTGGACACCCAGGTGGCCTCGCTGCCGGGGACGAGGGCGACCGGGCCGCTCACCGGCTCGGTCCGCCAGGGGGCCGACTCCTGGTAGCCGTCGGAGTTGTAGAACTTGTCCCACGCGCGCGTGGCGAGCTTCGGGTCACCGGTCCGCACCGCCGCGTAGGCATCGAGCCGCGAGTGGCCCTGGAAGAGGAGTAGGGTGCCGAAGTTGGAGCCGTAGCGGGCCGCCTGTTCGGCCTTGGTGGCGTTGAAGTAGCGGCAGTAGTCGAGGTAGGCCGCCTTGAAGCCGGGCATGTCGATCAGGTCGATCAATTCGGCGCACAGCTCGTTCAGCCCGAAGACGGCCGAGAGGTGCGAGACGCCCACGACAGGCGCCGCGGCGACGGCGAACCTCCCGGTGTCGAGGTCGTACAGTCCGCTGCCCTGGACGAAGCCGTTGGGCTGGGCGGCGATGGTCTCCATGGTGGACAGCACGCGCGCCTTGGCCTTCTCCCACTTGGGCCCCTTGCGTTCCCACTCCGTGAGCCACGCGGAAACGAGCCCGCTCCAGTCGGTGCCGAAGCCGATCGACAGGGCGTGCCGGTCGGGTGTGTAGGGCTCGGTGCGGATCTTGCGGATGGGGTCGAGGACGAGGAAGGTCTCGTCGCTGTCGACGTTGGCGTGCATGAGGTCGCCGACGCGTTCGTCGCCGGTGAGGAAGTAGTAGAAGCGGCGGTAGGTGGTGTTGGCGATGCGCTGCTGTTTGGCGCTGTCCGCGTAGTGCTGCACGCCGTGCCGGGTGCCGAGGCCGGCCCACTGGCCGAGGTGGTAGACGTCGACCTCGCCGGTGTGCCGGGTCATCGCCTCGGCGAAGCGGAAGATGTCCGCGCGGCCGGAGCGCAGATAGGCGTACCAGAGCCAGAGGTCGGGCGACAGTTCGGAGTTGTCCCAGGCGTAGCCGCCGATGTCGTACCGCCATTGGTGCCTGGCGGTGTCGTACGAGTGCATGATGTCGCCGTAGTCCCAGAAGCCGTACCAACGGCGTTGTTCCACCTGGTCCTTGTAGTAGGTGAAGAGGAAGTCGAGGTGGTCCTCGATCCTGGCCTTGGCGGGCGTCGAGCGGTCGGGCTCGGAGTAGAGCCCCGGGCCGAAGACCTGGGCCTTGATGTGTTGCCTGGGCGGGGCGGCCAGCTGGGGCAACACCCTCACCGCCTCGATCTGTTGGGCCAGTGCCG
Source organism: Streptomyces graminilatus (assembly GCF_001418565.1). GTDB lineage: Bacteria > Actinomycetota > Actinomycetes > Streptomycetales > Streptomycetaceae > Streptomyces > Streptomyces graminilatus. The sequence continues at coordinate 7,831 of NZ_LIQQ01000156.1, forward strand.
CCGGTGACGGCGTCGACTCGTTGGCCCAGAAGAGGAGTTCGGAGGTACGGGCGATGCCGTAGGGGGTGCCGAAGCCGGGTTCGTAGTCCTCGTACGTGATGTTGAGGCCTTCGAGCTGCTTGGCGTACGTGTCCTGGCCCATGCCGTCGTGGTAGAAGCGCAGGTCCATCGGCTGGGCCTCGGGCGACCACAGCCAGAGGGTGACCTCGGCCTCGTCGGTGTGGGCGTCGCGGATGTCGAGCTGGGCTGGGTGCTTCTCCCAGAAGTCCCGCAGGCCGAAGGAGAATCCGCCGCTCGCCCCGCCGACGTAGCCGAACCCGGAGGCCCGTCTGCCGCCGCCGGCGGCGATCCAGCCGTGTCCCTTCTTGGTGCGCTTGCGGAGGGTGAAGCCGTCCGCCGAGAGCTGGGAAAGGGTGTAGTCGCCCCACTCGGGGATGTACTGGAGGCGGGTGGTGACCCGCTGGTCCCAGGTGGCGGGGTCGGGCAGCTTCTCCCCCGCGAACTGGGCCGCCTGGACGGCCGCTCCGGGGTCGCGCCGCTGCCCGGTGATGCCCTTGACGGCCTCGCGCAGCAGTCCGGTGCCGTCGCCGCCGATCCGGATGTGCCGGTCGTACGACGCGTCTCGCATCGGCACGGCGAAGCGGACGCCGATGCCCCGGATGAAGTCGCCGCTCGCCCTGCCGGGCTCCTGTGTGCCGTCGTACGTGATGGTGTGGACCATGCGGAAGGAGTCGGCGCCGGCGTAGAAGTAGAGGCGGATGGAGAAGGGGAGCCAACTTCGGCTGCCCTTACGGTGTTTGCCGTCGATGCGGACCACCGCCCTTACCGGTCCGTCCTGTTCGACCTCGACCTTGCCGATGGCACTCTCGAAGCGCTCGAATCTGATGGCGCCCTGGTCCTCGTCCTCGATCTCGGGCTGGCGGATGAGGACGAGCCGCCCGTTCCTGGCGATCTCGGTGGAGCCGCGTTTGACCGACTTCACCAGTGTGGAGCCGGACTTGCCGATGCACGCGGTGATGGCTCCGGTCGAGATGTCGATGGTCCCGCCGCTCCTGTCGACGGTGACCTTCGAGGCGGGCGTCTCGGGGACCCCGGCGGCGAGCGTCAGCTTCCCCGTCATCGACCTCCCGCCCGAACTCACCGCGTGGGCGGTCCACTTGAGGGTGCCGTCGGGCCAGTGGGCGAGCGGCCAGGACTGCACGGGTACGGCCTTGCCGTCGGCGTCGGTGAGCGCGAAGGTCTGGTCGGCGTCGTAGGCGCCCTTGGGCCAGGGCACGCCGACCGTGGATCCGGGTGCGGCACCGAGGCCACCGTCCTCCAGCCAGTCCAGGGTCACGGGGTCGGTGTCGGCGGTTCCGGGTTCCGCATGCGCGGCCTTCGCTCCCAGGGCCCAGCTGAACTGGGCGGCGGCTCCGGCGACCGCGGCGGCCTTGAGGAGGGACCTGCGGGGGATTCGGGACATGAGGGACCAGCCTTTCCTTCCGTACGAGCCGTACGACCCTTACGAGCCTTACGAGCCGAACGAACACGGGGACAGTCAGGGTCATGACAGTGAGGGTCCGGTGCCGGGGCACCGCCCTTGGACGTGGGCACCGCCCGTCAGCGGTGGCGGTGCCGGTGGCGCTCCTCCACGGCGACGGCCGCCGCCGCGACAGCCCCCAGAACGGGCACCGCCAGCGGCGCGAGGAATCCCGCGGACAGCGCCACGACGGCCAGCCCGCAGACGACCAGGAAGGACCCGGCGGGATCGCGCGCGGTGCGGCGCCCGGCGTCAGCGAGCAGCGCCCGCCAGGCGGCACCCGGCGTCCAGACGGCCGCCGCCCGCAGCAGGGCGACGGCGACGCCGAGCAGCGCGAAGACCCCGACGGCCCCGGCGAACGTCCCGCCGGGAATCCCGGCCCGCGCGGCGAGGATGTCCACCCGCACCGCGAGGGCGACCGCCCAGCCGGCGAGCCCGACGGCCCACCCGCCGCGCAGGGCCGCCCGGAAGTCCGCGACGAACTCCCGCCACCCGCCGCCCACATGGGTCGTCCGGCGCCGCAGATGCCGCGAGCCGGCGGCGAAGGCAGCCGGGTAGGTGACGACCCCGAGGCAGGCGACGGCGATCCACACCCCGGTGAGCAGGCACTCGGCGAAGACAGCGAAGCGCTCGCCGAACAGCGACTCCTTGCGCGGGAAGCGTGCCTTCACATGTGCTCGGGCCATGGTGACCACCTCACCCTTCTGCCTCGCCCGCTTCACTTCAGTCCGGAGGTCGCCATACCGTCGATGAGATAGCGCTGGAAGGCCATGAAGAAGGCGACGACCGGCACGAGCGCCACCAGTGACATGGCGATCATGCTGCCGTAGTCGGAGATGCCCTCCTGGTCGCGGAACATCATCAGGCCGAGCGAAACGGTGTACTTGGAGGGGGTGTTGAGGTAGATCAACGGTCCCATGAAGTCGTTCCACGCGTTGATGAAGGTGAAGATGGCGCTGGTGATGACGGCGGGCCGGCTCAGCGGCAGCACGATGGACCAGTAGGTCCGCAGATGCCCGCAGCCGTCGAGCTTGGCGGCCTCGTCCAGTTCGCGCGGCAGCCCGCGCATGAACTGGACCATCAGGAAGACGAAGAACGCCTCCACGGCGAGGAACTTGCCCGCGACGAGCGGCACGAGCGTGTCGATGTAGCCGAGGTGGCGGAAGAGCACGTACTGCGGGATGAGCAGCACGTGGTACGGCAGCAGCAGGGTGCCGATCATCAGCGTGAACAGCAGGTTCCGCCCGGCGAACCGGATCTTGGCGAAGGCGTACGCGGTCAGCGAGCTGGACATCACCACGCCGACGACGGCCAGGCCCGCGTACATCAGCGAGTTGCCGAAGAAACTGCCGATGGAGATGTCCGAGATGCCGTCGGCGAGCCCGGAGAAGTTCGTCCAGACCGGTTTGGCGGGCAGCAGGTCGAGGCTGGCGACGATGTCCTCGCTCGGCTTGAACGAGGCGCCGAGCACCCAGACCACCGGGTAGAGGACGACCGCGAGCACGAGCAGCGCGCCCACGTGCCAGGCGACGGATCCGATACGCCGTCGCCCGTTCGCGGGACGCGCGACAGCACTGGCGCTGGCACTGGCACTGGTGGTACCGCTCACTTGGCGGCCTCCTCGTAGTGCACCCACTTCTTCTGCGACCAGAACAGGACCGCCGTGACGAGCGCGACCGCGACCACCAGTGTCCAGGCCATCGCGGAGGCGAAGCCCATCTGGGACTCCTTGAAGCCCTTCTGGTAGAGGTAACAGGTGTAGACGAGGGTGGCGTCGGCGGGCCCGCACCGGGTGTCGGAGACGACGTAGGCGGAGCCGAACACCTGGAACGCGTGGATGGACTCCAGCAGGACGTTGAAGAAGAGCACGGGGGACAGCATCGGCAGTGTGATGTTCCAGAACCGCCGGACCGGGCCGGCCCCGTCCATCTCGGCCGCCTCGTACAGCTCCCTCGGCACCTGCTTGAGCCCGGCCAGGAAGATGACCATCGGCGCGCCGAACTGCCAGATGCTCAGCGCGACCAGGGCGTACAGGACGTAGTCCGGGTTGCCGATCCAGCCGCCGGCGTCGATGCCGAAGATCTTCTGTGTACGGTCCACGACGGCGTCGTCGGAGAACAGCGCCCGCCAGACGAACCCCACGGAGACGCTGGCGCCGATGAGCGACGGCAGGTAGAAGGCCGCCCGGTACAGCGCCTGTCCGCGTCGCCGCTGCGCGAGCAGCATGGCCACGCCGAGCGCGAGGAGCAGCTTCAGCGGTGTGGCCACGACGACGTACTTCAGCGTGACCTCTACCGACTTCTGCCAGCGCGGGTCCTGGAACATGGTGGTGAAGTTGTCCAGCCCCACCCACTTGGGCGGTGTGAACAGGTTGTAGCTGGTGAACGCGTAGTACAGCGACGCGATCATCGGCCCCGCCGTGAGCAGCAGGAACCCCGCGATCCACGGCGACATGAAGAGATAGCCGGCGAGGTTCTCCTGGCGCCGCCCGCGCCGCCCGGCACCAGGAGCGGCCGACCTCTTGCGCACCGCGTGCACAGGCGATTCTTCGACGAGTGTCATGGCGGTACGTCCCCTCAGCCCGCGAACGCTGCCTCGGCCTCGCCGAACAGCGCCTTCGCCCCGTCGGCCGGCTTGGTCCGGCCCTGGGCGATCTCACCGCCGATGCGCAGGAAGGCCGCCTCGACGACGTCCGCGCCGGACGGGTGCGGGGTGATCTTCCCGAGTACGCCGGCCTTGGCGACCTCGTCCTCGTAGGCCGCGACGCCCTTGTTGTTGGGGTCGGTCGGCTTGAAGGCGTCGTACTGCTCGGTGGTGGCGAGGATGCCCCGGTCGTAGCCCATGATCCGGCCGGCCTCGGGGTCGTGGACCATGAAGCCGATGAACTGGGCTGCCTCCTTCGGGTGCTTGGTTCCGGAGAAGGCGCTGAGCATCAGCGAGCCTAGGTACTGGCCGGTGTCCTTGCCGTTCGTGGTGGGGATCGGCGCGAGCCCGTAGTCGGACTCGCCCTCGCCCTCGTAGCGGATGGAGAAGTTGTCCCAGGTGAATTCGGACGCGGCGAGCCCCGCCGACAGGCCGGACTTGGGCGAGACCTGCTCGATCTTCTTGGGGTCGGCGACAAGCCCGGACTTCACCCGTTTGTAGCCGTCGGCCCACCACTGCGTCAGATCGTCCTCGGTGAAACCGAGACCGGTGTCGGTGAAGAAGGCCTTGCCGTGCTGGCGCAGGTACAGGTCGTAGAGGTACATGATGGTGAAGTAGCCGGTGTCACCGGCGATCCTCAGCTTGTCCTGGATCGTCTGCAGGGCGGCGAAGTACTCGTCCCAGGTCCAGCCGAACTTCGCCTCCACGCCCGCCTTCGCGAAGGCCTTGACGTCGATGACGAGTGCCATGGTGTTGGCGCCGACGGGTACGCCGAGCTGTTTGCCGTCGACCTGACCGTTCGCCAGAACACCGTTGCGGAAGTTCTCCAGGCTCAGATTCCCGGCGTCCGCCTGGGTCTTGAGATCCATCAGAACGCCACGCTTGTCGTACTTGCGGAGAAAGCCGACCGCATTCTGGAAAACGTCCGGCGGATTTCCACCGGAGGCCTGGGTCTGGAACTTCTCCCAGAACGCCGCGTAGTCGGTGAATTCAGGCTTGATCCTGATCTTCGGATACTTCTTCTCGAAGAGCGCGATCGTCTTCTTGATGGCGAGGGTGCGCGGTTCGCCACCCCACCACGCGTAACGGAGTGTCACCGACCCATCTCCGGCATCGCTGTCACCACCGCACCCGGCCGTCGCCGTCAGCCCCAGCCCGGCCGCCGACGCTCCGGCCACCCTGAGGATCGTCCGCCGCTCAACATTTCCGTTCTCAGGCACAGTGGGCCCTCCCCGTAACGTCGTTGGCTCGTGCGTGAATCGTTTCAAGTAAGCGCTTGCTGGCACAAGGTACGGAGGGTCCCGGAATGCGTCAATGATTCGCACAGGATTTCTCTGGGCCAGGGCCGAAACAGGCCTGCCGGGTGCGGAGTTGAGGCGGGCCAGGGGGCCGTGCGGAGTGGGGAGTCGAGCCGGGTCGGGTCGAGCCGGCCAGGTCGAGCCGGGTCGCACGACTGGGACCCGACCGACGTCAGCGCCGGCCGATGACAGGGGCGGCCGATGACAGGGGGCGGCATACGCCAGGGGGCGGCCGAGGCCGGCACCGGCCGACGCCTGCCGGACGAAGCCGAACAAAAAATGCGGCCCGTGTCCACGTTTCCGTGGACACGGGCCGCACTCGATCCGGTGGGCGATACTGGGTTCGAACCAGTGACCTCTTCGGTGTGAACGAAGCGCTCTCCCACTGAGCTAATCGCCCGGACACAGAGAGAACATTACCCCATGTCAGGGGGTGCCCCGGACACGAGCCGGGATCACTGATCCTTGATCTTCCAGGGCATTTCCAGCCCGAACTTCCATACGTAGATCCCGACGAGAACCGCCACGATCACCAGGCCGACCGTCGTCAGGATGATGTTGCGGCGGCGCACCCTGGGGTCGAGCGCGCGCTGTGTCGCCTCGGTGACCTTGCGCTTGGTCCAGCGCAGCACCAACTGGGCCCAGACGAACTCGGTCGCCCAGATCGCCATACCGCCGAAGATCACCAGCCAGCCCGGTCCGGGCAGTGGCAGCATGACGATGCCGGCGCCCACCACCGCGAGGCCCACGACGAACACGCCGACCTGCCAGCTCACATGCAGCATGCGGCGCGCCTTGATGAATTCCGGCGCCCTCGACCCGAGCTCACGCTCACCAGCGGCCGCACCGGCCCCGGTCTCATCTGGTGTCACGACGGCCTCGACCGGCTTGTCACTCCCCGTATTCATACAGCCAAACCTACCGGACAGAAACCGGTCACCGGAATGGTCGTAGCCGACGAACCGGCCGTCGGCCGGAAGAGTTACGTAAAGGCACGCAAAACCCTCAGAGGGGTTTACAACGGCACCGTAGGTGGCATGTCGATTTCGCCGACGTGCGAATCCCCGAGCGCACACTGAGCGAAAGGCCTTGGCGCTTATGAACACCACGGTCAGCTGCGAGCTGCACCTGCGCCTCGTTGTGTCGAGCGAGTCCTCACTGCCCGTTCCCGCAGGACTGCGGTATGACACGGCCGATCCCTACGCCGTGCACGCCACCTTCCACACCGGAGCCGAGGAAACCGTCGAGTGGGTGTTCGCCCGCGACCTGCTCGCGGAGGGCCTCCACCGGCCCACCGGCACCGGTGACGTCCGAGTCTGGCCGTCCCGGAGCCACGGTCAGGGCGTTGTCTGCATCGCCCTCAGCTCCCCGGAGGGCGAGGCCCTGCTCGAAGCACCCGCACGAGCCCTGGAGTCCTTCCTGAAGCGAACGGACGCCGCCGTGCCACCCGGCACGGAACACCGCCACTTCGACCTCGACCAGGAACTGTCACACATCCTGGCGGAAAGCTAGGACGAGGACCCCACTGAGCCGCCCGGCGCCGTCCACTCGGGGAGACGGCTCGGGTCACAACCGCATATGGCACACCGTCGCCGCCCCGCGGGTCTCCGCGGGGCGGCGACGGTGTGTCCGCATATCCATATGTGCAGATGTCACGACAAACTTAGCTTCTCCGGTCCCGCCACGGCCGAGGCTCACCTCCGTCGCTGTGAGCCACTACCATCGGCCAGCATCGGCGGGCGGGTGCCCGCCCGACCGCCCAGGCAGGCCAGGGAGAGCAACGTGCTGATCACCCACGACACCCGGTGCGCCCTCGACACCGTGGTCGATCTGGTGAACACCGCACCGGAGGACGACTCGACGGACGGCTCGACGGACGGACTGCCCGATGTCGACGCGCTCGAGGATTTCGCACGAAAGCACAGCATGAGTGACATCGGCGTGCTGTCGGAGCTCGATCTCGCCGCCGTGCACAGGATCCGGGGCCGGTTCTCCGGTGTGTTCGCGGCCCAGGACGCCCGGACCGCCGCCACCGTCATCAACGAGCTGGTCGCCGCCGCGGGCACCACGCCCCGGCTCACCGACCACGACGGCTACGACTGGCACGTGCACTACTTCGCCCCGGGCGCGTCCATCGCGGACCACCTGGCCGCCGACTGCGGGATGGCCCTCGCGTTCTTCGTGGTCGCCGGCGAGCACGAGCGGCTGCGGCGGTGCGAGGCCCCGGACTGCCGGCACGCCTTCGTCGACGTCTCCCGCAACCGGTCGCGCCGCTACTGCGACAGCCGAACCTGCGGAAACCGGCTCCACGTGGCGGCCTACCGGGCGCGCCGCAAGGAGTCGACGGGCTGAGTCGGCGGGCTGAGTCGGCAGGCCGAGTCGACCGGCCGAGTCGACGGACTGACAGGCGGAGAACCTGCCTCCGGTGCTGACGCAGCCCCCGGCGGGTGGCGCCGGGGACTGGCGTGTACAGCTCACAGCAACAGCAGATCGTGCAACGAAGCCATGAGCAGCAGACACCCGATCACCGCAAGGAAGATCATCAGCGGTGGCTGGGAAAGGGCGAAGAGGCACCCGCGCGGCTCGTCCTTCGGCGGCACGGCCTCGCTCTGTGTTGTGTCCAGCATCTCGCCGCGATGATGACGCAGCCGCCACCCTCTACGCGATCAACACACCCGGAATGTGCGGTAGTTCGCCAAATTCCTTAATGTCCTCGGCGAGTCATGATCACTTCCGGGCGCCCTGCGTCGCCTCCCGGCCGTTTGTGTCGTTTCAGACGTGATCAGCACGTCACCCCGGCTGCCTCGTCATATGCCGTGCTTCTTCAGGATCGCCTCGATGTCGCTGAAGTCGTCCCCTGCGCCGCCGCCGCGCGGCTTGGACGTCGGCTGGGCCGCCGGACGGGCCGCCGGACGTGAGGTCCTGCCCTGCCCCGGGCCCAGTGAGGGCGCGGAGGCCGCAGGAGCCACCACCCCGCGCTGCGCGGCCGGTATGTCCTGGCGTTCCCGGGTGCCGCTCCTGCGCCGCTCCACCGCACGGGTGGTCACGAAGAGCAGCCAGGCGCCGCCGAGCACGCCGAAGCCCGCCCAGGCGGAGGGGCTGAAGGCGGTGTCGGCCGCCCACCCGACCACGCCGGTCATCACCAGGCCGACGGGAACCAGCGAGTACGCGGCGATACGTGCCGCCGCGAGGAAACGCTTGCGGTACGCCGTGACCACCGCGATGCCCAGGCCGGCCGCGGAGACGGCGGAACAGACTGTCTCGGCAATCATCCGGTCCTCCAGGCAGGGTTCGGGCGCACAGGTGCGCGGTTCGGTCGCACCGGTGCGCTTCGTCCCTTCCATCCTGCACCGCCCGGCCCCCCGGATGCCATGCTCCGGCCGGACATCAGGGACATCTCCGGGTCGCCTCCTCCGCAGGACCCGGTGCCCCTCGTACGACGGGCACCGCCGGGGCTGGGAAACTGGTGACCATGAGCGACTCCTCCCCCGCCCCCGCCGGCACTCCCGCCCCGGCCTCCGTCCCCGTCGTCGAGGTCTGGTGCGAGCTCCAGTGCCCGGACTGCCGCACCGCCCTGGACGACGTACGCGCCCTGCGTGCCCGCTACGGCGACCGGCTGGAGCTGCGGCTGCGGCACTTCCCGCTGGAGAAGCACAAGCACTCCTTCGCCGCCTCGCAGGCCGCCGAGGAGGCGGCGGAGCAGGGGCAGGCGTGGCAGTACGTCGAGGCCGTGCTCGGCCGGGTCGAGGAGCTGGACCGTAGGGGTGAACCCTTCCTGGTCGAGGTGGCCGGTGAACTCGGGCTGGACGCAGAGGAGTTCGACACCGCGCTGATCGACGGCCGGCACATCCTGATCGTCGACGCCGACCAGGCCGAGGGCAAGGCCATCGGCGTGACCGGCACACCGACGTACGTCGTCGCCGGTGAGCGCCTCGACGGCGGCAAGAGCCAGGAAGGGCTGCGGGAACGGATCGAGGAGATCGTGGACCGGCTGCTGGCCGGGCAGGACGCCTGACCCCGCACGCCACCCACGCCCGGAGGTGCCCGGCCGTCGGCCTACAGCAGGTCCTTGTACAGGTGGTGGGTCAGCGTCTCGTACCCCAAGGACTCGTAGAGGCGTTCGGCCGGGGTGTTGCCCGCGAAGACGTTCAGGGAGATCTCCGACCGTCCGCCCTCGATCGACTGGGCCTCCGCCAGGAGCATGAGGGAGCGGCCGTGGCCCTTGCCCCGGTGCTCCTCTTCGGTCTCGACGTCGTAGACGAAGCCCAGGCCGTCGAGGGTGCCCGTCCACAGGGTGCCGACCCGGGTGCCCTCGTGCTCCAGGACGCTGAACGTCATGCCCTCGCTGGCCACGCCCTGCGGCAGCAGCACCTCGTGGTCCCGTTTCGCCTTGGCGTGGGCCTCCGCCGCCGGTACGCCCCGCGCGATCCAGTCCTCCGCGAAGGCCAGCCGGCCGGCCTCCTCCCACACCACGAACTCGGCCTCCGTCATGGGCCGGCCCCGGCTGCCGGCGGGCAGTGCGGGCGGGGTGACGCCGAGCGCCTTCTTCATGCGCCGGTTGCGCAGCACGTACCCGAGCGCGGTCGCGAGCCGCAGTGCCGTCGGCGAGTCGGCCGCGACGGAGGCCTCCATGCGCCGGCAGCCCCAGCCGCGCGCCACCTCCTCCGCGGCGAGCGCCGCCACCGTGGCCCGGCCGCGCCGCCGGTCGCTCTCGTCGATGCGGAGGTCCAGGATCTTCGCCACCGCGTCGCCGAAGGCGGGATGGGTGCCGAGATGTAGCGTGCCGACGGGACGGCTGTTCACGCACACCTGATAGCGGCGTGAACGCGTTCCGTCGGCCTCGTGCTGCAGCGGCTCGGTCGGCCGCAGGGTTGTGGTCATCAGGGGTGTTCTACCCGCTGCGGAGTCGGCCGTCAGCTTCTTTTCCCGCGACCTTCCTCGAACCTGTCCCCCGTGTCTCCCGTATCCCCGTGTCTGCCGTGTCTCCCGATCAGGGATCGAGATCGTCTCCCGCCCGCTCGTCGAAGACCCGCATCGCCTTGGCCGTCACCGGGCCCGGTACGCCCGGGAGTTGGCGGTCGTCGACGCGCAGTACGGCCTGTACGTCCCGCAGGGTGGACGTCAGGAAGATCTCGTCGGCGCTCTCCAGGACGTCCAGCGGCAGGTCGGTCTCCTTGGCGCCCGTCCACTCGACGACGAGTGCGCGCGTGACACCGGCGAGGCAGCCGGAGGCGAGCGGCGGGGTGTGGAGCTCGCCGTCCAGGACGACGAACACGTTCGACCCCGTGCCCTCGCACAGCCGTCCGACCGTGTTGCCGAACAGCGCCTCGGACGCGTCCTGTTCGCGTGCCCTGGCGAGGGCGACGACGTTCTCGGCGTACGACGTGGTCTTCAGGCCGGTGACGGCTCCGCGTTCGTTGCGCGTCCAGGGGACCGTGATCACGGCGGTGGTGTCAGGGCGCCGGGCGGACTCGCCGACGGCGACCACCAGGGTCGTGCCGTGCTCCCCCCGGTCGGAGCCGAGGGGTCCGTGACCGCCGGTGTACGTGATCCGCAGGCGGCCCAGGGGCATCGGGTTGGCGTCGAGTACGGCCGTGCAGGCGCGGCGGACCTCGTCGAGGTCGGGGTCGGGCAGACCGAGGCCACGGGCCGAGCGGGTCAGCCGGTCCAGGTGGCGGGTGAGCGCGAACGGCCGGCCGTGGACCGCCTTCAGCGTCTCGAAGATGCCGTCGCCCACGGTCAGCCCGTGATCGAACACGGAGACGCGGGCGGACTCGATGTCCCGCAGCCCGCCGTCCAGCCAAAGCTTCACGTCAACGATTCCTCTCCACTGCCGCTCACCTCGTACCCTCCCGACGCTACCGCGAGCAGCCGGGCCGCCTTCAGTTCGGTCTCCCGCCACTCCGCCTCGGGGTCCGAACCCCAGGTGATGCCCGCTCCGGTACCGAAGCGCAGCAGGCCGGCTGCCCGGTCGATCCAGAAGGTGCGTATGCCTACAGCCAGTTCGCCCGTGCCCCGGTCGGCGTCGACCCAGCCGATGCCTCCGCAGTACGGGCCCCGGGGTGCCGTCTCCAGGGCGTCGATGATGCGCAGGGCGCTCGACTTGGGCGCGCCGGTGACCGAGCCGGGCGGAAAGGCCGCCGCGAGCAGTTCCGGCCAGCCGGTGTGCGGGCGCAGCTCGCCCCGTACCGTCGACACGAGGTGGACCAGTCCCGGGTGCTTCTCGACGACGCACAGTTCGGGGACGGTCACCGAGCCGGTCGCGCAGACGCGTCCGATGTCGTTGCGGACGAGGTCCACGATCATCACGTTCTCCGCGTAGTCCTTCTCCAGGAGATCCGCCTCGGTGCGTCCGGTGCCCTTGATCGGGCCCGATTCGACGGTCCGGCCGGTCCGGCGGAGGAAGAGTTCGGGGGACGCGGTGGCTATCTCTACGCCCTGCGCGGGCAGGCGGATCGTTCCTGCGTACGGTGCCGGGTTGCCGTGCGCGAGCAGCGAGGTCAGCGCGTCCACGTCCGCGCCGGGTGCGACGGGCGCGGACAGTACGCGGCAGAGGTTCGCCTGATAGACCTCGCCGGCCGCGATGTGCTCGCGGATCCGGCGAACTCCCGCCGTGTACGCGGCGCGGTCGAGGGACGACGTCCAGTCACCGGCGGCCGGGCCCCGCCACTCCCCCGGTCCCGACCTCGGCGCCGGCACCCGTTCCTCTCGTACGTCCTGGAAGCGCGCGCAGGTCAGACGGCCGCCGTAGTCCGCGGACACGGCCCAGAAACCGGTGGAGTCGAGGGCTTCGGGATCGCTGGTGACATCGAGGAGACCGGTGGCGACGAGACCGCCGAAGCGGGCGAGCGGAGCGAGATCGGACACACCGCCGAGTCTATGGCGGGTGTCCTGCGGGTGCCCTGACCATGTCTTCGAGCGGGCACAGCGCAGCACGCTGCACAAACGCGTTTTTGTGCTGGCCCCGGAATCCGCTAGAGTTCAACACGTCGCCGGGACGCGAGAGCGCCTCGAAACGACATGCGGACGTAGCTCAGTTGGTAGAGCGCAACCTTGCCAAGGTTGAGGTCGCCAGTTCGAACCTGGTCGTCCGCTCGCATGGAAGTGGGGGATCTTCCCGAACCCCCGCACTCCTGGTGGAGTGGCCGAGAGGCGAGGCAACGGCCTGCAAAGCCGTCTACACGGGTTCAAATCCCGTCTCCACCTCCAAGGACGATTAGCTCAGCGGGA
>NZ_LIQQ01000157.1 GCF_001418565.1 Streptomyces graminilatus
CCCCGGCCCCTCACGACTGCGCGTCGAGGTGGACGGGGTGACCCTCGTGGACCTGAACCAGCCGGTGGAGACGGTGACCCTGACACCCGGGGTGTCGGGGGGCGCCCGGGTCGAGATCCGCCCGGTGTCGGTGGGCGCGGAGGCGTCCCCACTGGGCGCGGTGGGCGCGCGGGTGACGGTGTCCGGCGCGGATTTCCGGTACCGGGCGGACGCGGGGCTGGTGAGCGGGCCGGTGCGGAGGCGGACGTGGGTGGTGCGGGAGGGGGCTTGGGGGTTGACGTTGCCGGGGTGAGGGCTCGTACGTACGGGTGCCGAAGCGTGGATACGTGTACGTACGAGCCCTCACGTGGAGGCCGGCCGACTTACGTCAGTCGGTGGCCTCGCCCAGGTGACTCAGGGCTTCCCGGAAGTCGTCGAGAGCGGCGACGACATCGCCCTCGGCGAGGTGGAAGGTCGATCGGTCCACGAGAACCTCGGCGAGTGCCCGGGTCCCGTCGGCCGGGTGGTGCTCGGACAGTCGGCGGGCCAGAACCACTCCTTCGTCGAACAGTGAGGTCACCTGCTCCTTCAAGAGAGGGTTGTAGTAGTCGCGGACCCAGTGGACAGCGGAACGGACGGTGAGAACCCGGTGCAGCCGGACCAGTTCGGCCAGGTGGCGGTCCGGCTCCTCGGCGGCTCCTGACGCAAGGGCGTCCACCTGTTCACGCAGGGCGATACGGCTGTCGAAGTAGCGGCGCCTGACATCGGAGGACCAACGCATGAGTGGTCTCCCGGAGGGCGGACGCGGTTCGCCGGGCAGCGGCCGTTCGCTGTCGGCGCCGGAGAAGGAGAGCAGAACGGTCCAGTAGGTGATCAGCCGGCCGTACCAGGTCCTGCGCTCATGGGTGGCGGCCAGCTCCGTCAGCGAGGCGAGCGCCTCCTGTCGTACAGCGGTCGCCCGCTCGCCCTGGCCATGGGCGTCGAGCATGCGCGCGTACCCGATCAGCGAGAAGAGATGACAGGCCACCGCGTCACTGCGGCGCGCGGCCTCGACCGCTTCGATTCCGACGAGTGTCTCGAATGCGGCGAGTGCTTCGGCGGGCCGGCCGGCGGCATCGAGAGTGGCGATCCACTCCAGCAGTGACCAGGTGAGATCTGCGGTGCCGGGCCCGCCCGGCAGGATCGCCGCGACCCACTCGGTCAGGGCGTCGGCGGCCTCGGCATAGCGGCCTTCTTCGGAGAGACCGGCAGCCCAGATACTCAGCCCATCGACCCGTGGGTCTCCGGACAGCTCGGCCTGCGCACGGCCGATGGCGAGCATCTCGGCGCGCATGGCGAACCCTTCGGTACGGCGGCCGACGTTGTACAGCTCGTGCTGACACGAGTCGAGTGCCCTGTACAGAACATCCGCACGGCCAGGTTCGGCCGGGCCGATGGCCCGCGCCGCGGCCACCGCTTCCTCGCACAACGCGAGGGCTGCCGGATGCGGTTTGCGGGCGATGGGGTTGTAGCTCAGGTCTTGCAGGGCCCGGGCCAGAAGGGGCAGGTAGGAGGCGGGACTTACCTGGGCCAGCACCCGATAGGCGCGGACCTCTTCGTGTGGAGTGCGGTGTCCCGACGCGAGCAGTATGTTCCGCGCTCGCACGATGTCGTCCTGATCGACTTTCCCCGAGTGATTCACAGCGGAGATTCTGGGGTCCGCAAGGAGGGCCCAACAAGCCTGCTGAGCTGTGCCGTTCGTCCTACGAAAACACGCCCTGACCTGTCATGATGGGTGTGTCGTCACCCCTTGGCGCCGCCGCCGCGAAAACCGGCTGACTCCGACGGAGCCCCCCCCCCGCCTACGCTGCTCTCCGCGATCACAGCTCGGTCTCCCGGCGCCCCGGGGCGTCGAGCGCGACACCGGCGTTGTGGACCACCGCGTCGAGGTGTTCCACATCCAGTGCTGCCACCGCCGTTCCCAGCGACGAGAGGTCGGCGAGGTCCAGGCGTACGGCCCGCACCCGCGCACCAGGGACACGCGAGCGGATCGAGGCCGTGGCGACTTCGGCTTTCGCGGGACTCCGGCTGCCCAGTACGACAGTGGCTCCGGTCGCGGCCAACTGCTCCGCGACGAAGTACCCGATGCCGGCGTTGCCCCCGGTGACCAGGAAGACGCTGCCATCGGTACGCCGCCGGCCTGCCGGGGGCAACCGTGCGCCCATCGGATTTCTAAAGGTCTCATTGACAAACATTTAACTCCCCGACACCCTTGACCGACTCATTCGGGCGACAGAGTTCCACCCCACCGGCAGCGCAACCGGCACAACCAGGAAGGGGCCCCGATGGCAGTGGACGAGGGTGTGGCGTCGGCGGACGGCACGGGCACGACCGCAGGTGTGAGTACGGGTGCGAGTAGGGGTGCGAGTCCCGGCGGTGACAGCACAGTCCACCGACTCAAGCCCAACGCGATCGGCCTGCTCGGCGTGGTCTTCATGGCCGTGGCCACCGCCGCGCCGATCACCGCGATGACGGGCAACGTGCCCTTCATGGTGTCGTCCGGCAACGGCATCGGCGCCCCGGCCAGCTATCTGGTCGCAATGGTCGTCCTGGCAATCTTTGCCGTCGGCTTCACCTCGATGGCAAAGCACATCACCTCCACCGGCGCCTTCTACGGCTTCATCTCTTACGGCCTCGGCCGCACGGTCGGCCTCGCCTCCGGACTGCTCGCCACCTTCGCGTACGTCGTCTTCGAGCCCGCCCTCATCGGCATCTTCTCGACCTTCGCGACGACCACCATGGAGGACCAGACCGGCCTCCATGTCCCGTGGTGGGTGTTCGCGATCGTCATGCTCGCGATCAACGCCACGGGCACCTGGTTCGGGGTGTCGGTGGCGGAGAAACTGCTGGTCGTCCTGCTCGGCACCGAGGTGACGATCCTCGCCGCGATGGCGATCTCGGTCGCGCTGCACGGCGGCGGCCCGAACGGCTTCACCTTCGGCCCGGTCAACCCGGTCAACGCCTTCCAGGGCACCAGCGCCGGCCTCGGCCTCTTCTTCGCCTTCTGGTCGTGGGTCGGCTTCGAGTCGACGGCGATGTACGGCGAGGAGTCCCGCGACCCGAAGAAAATCATCCCCAAGGCGACGATGATCAGCGTCCTGGGCGTCGGCGTCTTCTACGTCTTCGTCTCCTGGATGGCCATCACGGGCAACGGCGAGAAGGAAGCCGTCGCGGCGGCCTCTTCCGCGAACCCGCTCGCCCTGTTCTTCAACCCCACCGAGCACTACGTCGGCCACTGGGCGGTCGTCGTCATGCAGTGGCTGATGATCACCGGCTCGCTGGCCTGCGGCATGGCCTTCCACAACTGCGCCGCCCGCTACATGTACGCCCTGGGCCGAGAGGGCGTACTCCCCTCCCTCCAGCGGACCATCGGCCGCACCCACCCCGCCCACGGCTCCCCGCACATCGCGGGCTTCGTCCAGACGATCATCAGCGCCGCCCTGCTCGCCGGGTTCTGGCTGGCCCACAAGGACCCGTACACGGGTACGTACGTCCTGCTGGCGATCCTCGGCACGATGGCGATCCTCGTCGTCCAGGCCGTCTGCTCCTTCGCGGTCCTGGCGTACTTCCGCAGGAACCACCCGGAGAGCCGCCACTGGTTCCGGACGTTCACGGCCCCGCTCGTCGGCGGCGTGGCGATGCTCGCGGTGGTGGTGCTGCTGGTGTCCAACATGGGCGTCGCGGCGGGCCCGGAGTCGGGCTCACTGGTCCTCAAGGCCACGCCGTGGCTGGTCGCGCTGATCGCGGCGGCCGGCATCGGCTACGCCACCTACCTCAAGCGCCGCGCCCCCGAGCGGTACGCGCTGCTGGGGCGGACGGTGCTGGAGGAGACAAAGGAGCGGTAGCAACCGCTCGTCGTCGAGTTCTCTCGCCGGCCGGCGCGCGGTGCCCGAAAAAAACTTTGCGTTCCGGGGCAACCTTTCCGGGGGCGGTGACAACTGGGGGGTGTCTGAACAGGCGGTCTGGTCAGACGCAACGGCTGAAAGAGAGCACCACATGTCCCCTCGCCCATCCACGTCGCCGGAGGCGTCGTCCGGGGCGTCGCCCGCCGGCCGCGCCCGCCGTGGTCGCGCGTCGTTGTTCCGCTCGGCCGTTCCGGGGCAGCGGCAGTCACACCGTGGCCGCAAGCTGTACCAGCGCCGGAGCTTCTGGGCGGCCGTCACCCTGGCGGTCCTGGGCGGTTCCGCGGTCGTGGTCAACACGGCCTCCGCGGGAACCGTGGACACGGACAACTGGTACGTGCTGGTCAACCGCAGCAGCGGCAAGGTGCTGGACGCCCCCGGCTACGCCACGAACGACGGTGCCTCGCTGACGCAGTGGAGCCGTAACGGCGGGACCAACCAGCAGTGGAAGTTCATCGACTCGGGCGACGGGAACTACCGGCTCCAGAACCGGAGATCCGGCAAGGTGCTGGACGACTACCACTGGTCGAAGACCGAGGGCTCCGAGCTGGTGCAGTGGCGCGACCTGAACGCCACCAACCAGCAGTTCCACATGGAGAAGTCGTCGGACGGCTATGTGCGTCTGATCAACCGCTTCAGCGGCCTGGCCGTCGAGGTCGAGGGCGCCTCCAAGGCCGACGGGGGCCGCGTCGCCCAGTACCACGACTGGAACGGCGCCCAGCAGCAGTGGCAGCTCGTCCCGGCCGACAGTGTCAGCGGCACCGGGACCACGGGCAGCTCCGGCAGCAGCGCACCCGCTACACCGGCCCCGGCCGCCGCGCCGGCCACCGGCAGCAGCAGCTCGACGAAGCGTTTCATGGGCAGTGACACGGTGCTCGTCGGCGGCATGATGAACGACACCTCGGGGAACGCCGCGCCGTTCGACATGCGGTACGCCTACGTACACAGCCAGCCCGCGCCCTCGTCGGACTACTACACGGCATCGCGCTGCAAGTCCGAGTGGTCGAGCTGGTGGGGCTGCTGGAGCGGCGAGACCACGGCGCCCGGCTTCTACGTGACCTGGAACGACGACCACGTGAACAAGGTGACGTACCAGGGCAAGCCGCGCCCGCAGAAGAACTTCTGGACCTGGTACTCGCTGCGCGACCTCGGCGATCTGGCGGGCGAGGGCGACGGCCCCGGCGAGGTCAAGGCCATCAACAGGACCGACCTGCTCACCCGCTACCTGAACGACTACCGCTTCTTCCTCCAGAAGATCGGCAACTCCCAGGACGCGATCGACATCGAGCCCGACTTCTGGGGCTACGTCCGGTCGCTCGGCAACCCGCACCAGGTCGCCGCGCAGGTCAAGGCCGCGAATCCGACGGACTGCGGATCGCAGGAGAACAGCGCCGTCGGTCTGGCCCAGTGCATGATCTCGATGGCGCACAAGTACGCGCCGAACACGGGCGCCGGGTTCCACCTCACCTGCTGGGACTGGGAGAGCAACATGCAGAAATGCGTGAGCGACTACTCGGACCTCGGGGCGAAGAACGCCGACTTCCTGGTCGCCGACGTGGTGGACCGCGACGCGGGCTGGTACGCGAAGCCGGAGAACGGCGGCCGTGACACCTTCTGGAACGACCAGAAGGCCAAGGCCGCACTGGGCTGGTACAAGACCATGGCCGAGTCGGTGGGCAAGCCGGTGGTCCTGTGGCAGATCCCCCTGGGCAACATGTCGCAGAACAACACCTTCGGCCACTACAAGGACGACAAGGTCGACTGGTTCTTCTCGCACATGGACCAGGTGGCGAACGCCCACGTCGCCGCCCTCCTGTTCGGCCCCGGCCAGCAGGAACAGACCACGATCGAGTCCGACGGCGGAAACCTGGTCAACAAGACGACCGCGTACCGCAACTCGGGCGGCCAGCCGCTCAAGTAGTCACGCGAAAGCGGGAACAGGGCGCACAAAAGCAAGCCCCAGGTCTCTGGCCTGGGGCTTTGCCCATCCTCGCCTACAGCCCCCAACGGGCGGCGCGCACCAGGAGCGTTCCGGTTCTACGGTTTCCCTCGGGGGCAGGGGTGGTGGCGAGGACGGTGGTGATGCCGAGTGCTTCCGCAGGCGGGAGGTCGCGGGCGGTGCTGGAGGAGACGAAGGAGCGCCGGCCGCGCCGCTGTCAGCGGGAGTCGGTGAGCGGAAGTGCGTCCATGTACGCGTTCGTCGGCTTTTCGACCTCGCTGACGGTACGGGCGTCGAGCGCGACCGGGGCGGAACTCGTACCGAGGGTTCCGCCCGCGTGCCAGGTGCCTACGACGGTCACCCAGGTGTTGGCG
The DNA here is from genome assembly GCF_001418565.1 of Streptomyces graminilatus. Lineage (GTDB taxonomy): Bacteria > Actinomycetota > Actinomycetes > Streptomycetales > Streptomycetaceae > Streptomyces > Streptomyces graminilatus. The sequence continues at coordinate 6,234 of NZ_LIQQ01000157.1, forward strand.
GAGAGAGCCGGAGTCCCGTGGATCCGTACCTTGATCACCTGAGCGTCCGCAGCGCAGCAGCTGATCACGAGCCGGGTCAGGTCCCAGCTCCCGCCCCGCTTGCCGGGCGTGACGAAGCCGGTCATCCGGACACTGCGCCCCTTGATGGCCTGTTCGCGGTCCTGCTGGACGCGGAGGGTGAAGTCGGTCAGGGTCAGCGGGAGCGGTGAGGTGGCGGGCAGCGGATCGAAGTCGTCGTCCTGCCGCACGACCGGCTTGGCGGTCTGGCGCGAGGCGGTGTAGGCGCCGAGAGCCGGCGGGGCGTAGAACAGCAGGCTCAGCGCGGGGAGGAAGAGCAGCCAGGCCGTGCGGGGCACGCTGGAGTGGTCGTGGCCGCCATGACCCTCGTGGCCCTCACGGCCCTCGTAGCCCTCACGGCCCTCGTAGCCCTCACGGCCCTCGTAGCCCTCACGGCCCTCGTGGCCCTCGTGGCCCTCGTGCCGGTGACGCTCACCGTCCTCCTGGCTCTTGCCCTGCCCCCGGAGCGACCAGGCCTCTGCCGCGCCGAGCAGGAGCAGCAGCACCCCCGATGCGATCAGCAGCGGACGCGTCCAGTCCTTGACGTACCTCAGGTAGAGGTCGGTGAAGAGCGAGACGTGCAGCAGGCCGATGCCGCTGAGGACGAGCAGGACCGCCTGCAAGGGGCGCTTCACAGCAGTGTTCCTCCGATGAGCGTGCTGCACACGATGGCGACGACTGTCGTGGCGGCGGAGAAGCGGACCGCGAAGGCCCGCCCGAACGTGCCCGTCTGAAGGGCGATCAGCTTGAGGTCGACCATCGGTCCGACCACCATGAACGCCAGCCGCGCGGTGGGCGAGAAGCCGGTGAGGGAGGCCGCGAGGAACGCGTCGGCCTCGGAGCACACCGACAGGAGGATGGCGAGCGCGGCCAGAAAGAGCACCGACAGCCAGGGCGAGCCCGAGAACGTGTCGAGTACGGAGCCGGGGACGGTCACGTTGAAGGTGGCCGCGGCCATGGCCCCGATGACGACGAAGCCCCCCGCGTGCAGGAAGTCGTGCTGGAAGCCGAGCCGGAACTCGGTCCAGCGGCTGTGCCCCGGCTGGTGACCGGTGTGCCGTACGGTCGTCGGCCGCAGCCACTCCTCGCGGCCCAGCCAGAGCCACAGCCAGCCCATCACGCTGGCGGTGGCGAGCGAGGCGAGCAGCCGGGCCAGCACCATCCCGGGGCTGCCGGCGAACGCGATGGCGGTGGTGGTCAGGACCACAGGATTGATGGCGGGGGCCGACAGCAGGAACGCGAAGGCGGCGGCCGGGGTGACACCTCGGCCGATCAGGCTGTTGGCGACCGGCACCGACGCGCATTCACAGCCGGGCAGCACGGCCCCGGCGACTCCGGCGACCGGGACGGCGAGCGCGGGCCTGCGGGGCAGCATCCGGCTGAACACCCGCGCCGGCACGAACGCGTTGATCGCGCCGGACAAGGCCGTACCCAGCAGCAGGAACGGCGTCGCCTGCACGGCGATGGAGAGACAGACCGTCCGCCAGGCCTGCGCGGCGGGCTCGTCCCCCCACCGGCCGACGACGTAGATCACCGCCCCGGGAAGCACGGCCGCCCCGAGAAACAGCAGCGGCCAGGACCAGGGCCGGCCGCGTGCGGGAGCCTCATCGGTGACCGCAGGGGCCCTGACGGCCCGTGCAGCCCCGTACGACTCCTCGTACGACTCCCCGTACGACTCCTCGGTCCGTTCGTCTGCCTGTCGCATGCCGCTCCGAATGTCTGAGGTTCGGATCGAAGATAGCGGTAGGCCAAGGCAACCAAGTAGCCAAGTACACACACTGCCAAGGCAGTTCGCGACCCGAATCACCGGCGCGGCACCTGCCGAGAGATCTAGGAGCTCTCCCCGAAGATCCTGGCCCGCTCCTCGCGCCACCGTTCCATCAGCTTGGTCAGCTCGCCCTCCAGATACTCGAAGAAGGCGAGCGTCTCGGCGATGCGCTGCCCGCCGGGTGTCTCGGCGCCGAGGCTGTCGACGCCCACTCGCAGGGTCTGGCCCCAGCGCTTGAGGATGGCGTCGCGGTTGGTCAGCGCCTCGTACCACTGGTCGCTGTGCACCCGGTACCGCTCGCGCCGTGAGCCGGGTTCGCGCTCCCGCGAGACCATGTGGACCTGGGACAGATAACGCACGGCGCCGGACACGGCGGCCGGACTGACCTGGAGCTGTTCGCCGAGTTCGGCGGAGGACAGGGCGCCGGCGTCAGAGGCCAGCAGGGCGGCGAAGACCCGGGCGGCCATGCGCTGCATCCCCGCCTCGACGAGCTGGGCGGCGAAGCCCTCGACGAACGCGGACACCGCGTCGGGGTCCCGCCCGTTCCCCTGCTCCCTCTCCACCGCACCCGATTCCGTCATACGCCGAGTGTAATCGCCATTCATAGGCTTCCTTAACTTCACAAATTTCTGAAGTCAGCGTACGTTCAGAGCATGACGAAGGCCATCACCGTCTCCGGACTCCACAAGTCGTTCGGCAAGACGCACGCCCTGGACGGACTCGACCTCGCCGTCGAGACCGGCGAAGTGCACGGCTTCCTCGGCCCCAACGGCGCCGGCAAGTCGACGACCATCCGCGTCCTGCTCGGCCTGCTGCGCGCCGACTCGGGCGCCGCGCAGATCCTGGGCCGCGACCCGTGGGCGGACGCGGTGGAGGTGCACCGCCGGATCGCGTACGTCCCAGGCGACGTCACCCTGTGGCGCAACCTCTCCGGCGGCGAGGTCATCGACCTGTACGGCAGGCTGCGCGGCGGCGCACTCGACAAGAGCCGCCGGGCCGACCTGATCGACCGGTTCGAGCTGGACCCGACCAAGAAGGGCCGCACGTACTCGAAGGGCAACCGCCAGAAGGTGGCGCTGGTGGCGGCGTTCGCGTCGGACGTCGACCTGCTCATCCTCGACGAACCGACGTCGGGCCTCGACCCGTTGATGGAGGAGGTCTTCCAGCGCTGTGTGGAGGAGGCGCGGGACAGGGGCCGTACGGTCCTGCTCTCCTCCCACATCCTCAGCGAGGTCGAGGAGTTGTGCGACCGGGTCAGCATCATCCGGGGCGGCCGCACCGTCGAGACCGGCTCGCTGTCCGACCTGCGCCACCTCACGCGGACGAGCATCACGGCGGAACTCGCGGGCGAGCCGAACGGGTTGGCCCGACTCCCCGGCGTCCACGACATCGACGTACAGGGCAGGCGGGTCCAACTCCAGGTCGACAGCGACAAGTTGGACGCCGTACTGCGTTCCCTCACCGAGTCGGGCGTACGGTCGCTGAGGTCGACGCCACCGACGCTGGAGGAGTTGTTCCTGCGCCACTACCAGGACGACGCCCAGGCCGATGCCCCAGCCGAGGGGGCGCTGCCGCGATGACCGCGACCACAACTCCGACCAGCCCCACGCCCTTCTCGGTACGTTCCGGAGGCGCGCGCCAACTGGCGGGCACCGGCACGCTGTTGAGGTTCAACCTGCGGCGCGACCGGGTGATGATCCCGGTCTGGGTCGCGGTGACGGCCCTTCTGGTCCTCTCCCTCCCCGGCTCCCTGGAGAGCGTGTACTCCTCCCCCGCCGAACGCGCCGACCTCGCCCGCCAGCTGCTCACCAACAGCTCGCTGCGGGCCACGTACGGTCCGGTGTTCAGCGACTCGATCGGCGGCCTGACCGCCTGGCGCATCGGCGGTTACGCCGCGATCCTCGCCGCGATCATGAGCCTCCTCGTCGTCGTACGGCACACCCGCGACGAGGAGGAGAGCGGGCGCCAGGAGCTCATCTCGTCGGCGATGGTGGGCCGCCGGGCCCCGCTGACGGCGGCGCTGCTCACCGCCCTGGTGGCGAACACCGCCCTCGCACTGCTGATCGCGGGCGGGCTGGCGGGCCGGGGCGCGTCAGGGGCTCTGGCACTGGGCCTGGGCATCGGGGGCGTGGGAACGGCGTTCGCCACGCTCGCGGCGATCGTCGCCCAGTTCACGGAGAGCGCGCGGCTGGCGAAGGGCCTGACCGGCGGCCTGCTCGGCGCGGCGTTCGTACTGCGCGCGACGGGCGACTCCGCGACGAACGACGCTTCGTCACCGCTGACTTGGGCGTCACCGATCGGCTGGCTGGAGAACGTACGCCCGTACGCGGACGAACGGTGGTGGGTGCTGGGCCTGTTCGTGGCGGCGACGGCCCTACAAGGCTGGCTGGCCTACGAGTTGGCGGGCCGCCGGGACGTGGGCATGAGCTTCCTCCCGACCCGCCCTGGACCGGCGACGGGACGGCTCGCCACGGCGGGCGCGCTGGCCTGGCGGCTGCAACGCGGCGCCGTCCTCGGCTGGAGCCTCGGCTTCTTCGCGGCCGGGGTCGCCTTCGGCGGGCTGACGAAGGGCGCGGCGGACCTCGTCGGCGACAACGCCAGGACCCGGGAGATCATCGAGCGGATGGGCGGCCAGTCGGGCATCGAGGACGCGTTCCTGGCCGCGATGGCCGGCATGTTCGGCATGACGGCGGCGCTGTACGTCGTCTCGTCGGTCCTCCGCCTCCACGCCGAGGAGACCTCCGGGCGGGCCGAGCCGCTCCTCACCAACGCGGTCGGCCGACTGCGCTGGGCCGGCGGCCACCTGGTGATCGCCTTCGGCGGCGCGGTACTGATCCTCCTCCTGAGCGGCCTGGGCCTGGCACTCGGCTACGGGAAGGAACTGGGCCCGGTCCTCGGGGCGAGCCTGGTGCAGGTCCCGGCGGTGTGGGTGCTGGGCGGGCTGGCGGTACTGCTGTACGGGTCGTCGCCCCGACTGGCCGTCGGCGCCTGGGGTGTCGCGGGGGCCGCCCTGCTGCTGGGCTGGATCGGACCGGCACTGGACGTACCGCAGGGGGTGCTGGACCTGTCGCCGTTCGGGCATCTGCCGAAGTTGCCGGGCGGGGAGATGAGCTGGGGGCCGGTGATGGTCCTTGCCTCTGTCGCGGTGGGGCTGGTGGCCGCAGGCCTGCTGGCACTGCGGCGGCGGGACATGACGACGTGAATCCACATAAGCCTTCACAGAAGTTCGTGCCAGGTCTCCGGTGGTCGATCCGTCCGGCGCCGGAGACACCGGAGACGGCTCTGAGCTGCTGTTTCACCGGGTTTCGCAACTGGCCTCCGGAGTTGGACCGGCGGGCCGACCGGGTGCGGAAAGGTCACCGCCATGGTGAACTTCCAGGGCTCCCAGGAGCAGACCGAACAGCAGAACACTCCCCCGGTGGGCCCCGTACCGCTGGAGACGACGGATCCCACGTCCGTGGGCGGCTTCGAACTGCTCGGCCGGATCGGTACCGGCCGCCAGGCCGTCGTGTACCTCGGCCGGAACAACCGTGGCGAGAGTGCCGCGGTCAAGGTGCTGCGCGCGGAGCGGCGCGACGACCGCAGGTCGCTGGAGGCCTTCGAGCGTGAGGTCGAGGCGCTCGGGCTGGCCCCCGACTCGCTCAGCCCCCGGCTGTACAGCGCGGGCTGGGACGGCGAACACCGGTACACCGCCGCCGAGTACCTGACCGGGCCGTCCCTGGAGGAGCTGATGCAGGCCGACGGGCCGCTGGGCGGCGCCGAACTGCGGCAGTTCGCGGTGAGCATCAGCCAGTTGGTGGTGCGACTCCACCGGCTGCGGATCCACCACGGCGACATCAAGCCGCGCCATGTGATCACGGGCCCCGGCGGGCGGCTCTTCCTGATCGACTTCGGGGTGGCCGCGATCGGGGACAGCGCGCTGCGGCGCCGTGACCTGTTCAGCCTGGCCTCCGTGATCCTCTACGCGGCGGGCGGGCGTTTCCCGTACGAGGGCACGCCGTTGGAGATCTCGACGCGGACGATGGGCGGCCGGCCGGACGTAGGGGTGCTGCCGAAGCCCTGGCGGGACACGCTGCGCAAGTGCCTGGAGCCGAACCGGCGGTTCTGCCCGAGTGCGGCGGGTGTGCTCAGGACAGTCGGCCGGTACGGGAGTTGGGCGTAACGTGGTTCGCAGACGCTTGTCGGAACGTCCGGGGAGGGAACCGGTTCGTGGCGGAACCTGAACCGGCGGAGGGTGCCCTCGGCCATCTGTGCGAAGAACTCAAACGTCTGCTGAAGGACGCGCGGGTCAAGCAGTCCGATGCCGTCGAGCGCGTCAAGAATCTCGTCGACGAGAATCAGTTGGCCCCCACGGCGATGCTCCAGAAGACACAGGTTTCCGCGATTCTGCGGAGGTGTGTCGTGAAGGCGCCGTCCTTCGAATTCGTGCGCGGCCTGGTGAAGGTCTGCGTCGGCACGGGCAGGATCTCGGGGGTCAGGGCCACCGAAGAACACTGGAAGCACCTGCACAAGCGGGCGGAGGCCGAGGCCGAGGAGAAGGCCCGGCCGGCCAAGGCCGTCCCCGGACTCCCCAGGGTGCTGGCGCCGGACCGGGCGGGCCTGGACGCGCAGCAGTTCACGCCGGTACCCCGCACCGAGTTGCTCGACACGGCGCTGCGGAAGCGGGACGCGCGGAGCGGAGGCGGGTCCGGGGG
>NZ_LIQQ01000158.1 GCF_001418565.1 Streptomyces graminilatus
TCGTGCCAGTCGTCGCCGTGCTGGCCTGGCACGGCGACGACTGGCACGACCTCGCACCCGGCGCGGCCCTGCTCACGGACCTGATCGTGCCGCGCGGGAAGACCCCGACCAGATGAACGGACCCGCCCCTGCCTGACCCGGTCAGCCCACGTGCACGCGTGGACGCCGGTCCGGGTCCGGTTCCGCGCGGCGGAGCACCTCGCGGGTGACCGGGGCGACCTCGCCGTGACCGAAGATCAGGAACCGGACGAAGTGGCTGAAGGGGTTGCCCTCGGTCCAGTTGAAGTAGGCGTGCGGGACCTGGCCGGTGCGGTCGCGCAGTCGCATCAGCACCGCGGCGATCGTGTTCGGCACGGTCGCGCCCTCCACGCGCAGCCGGCGCGCGCCGTGCTTCTCGTCGCCGCGCACCGACAGATCCGCCGTGAAGTCGGAGGAGTCCCGCACGAACACCTCAAGGAACAGCACGGGACGGCCGTCCGGGATGTGGGTCTGCTCGCGCTGGCTGTACTCCTTGGCGCGGTACTCCCGGGTCGTGTGCTCCTGGGGCTCGTTGGCGACCAGGAGAAGCGGGCCGCCGGCCGCCGCCTCGTCGATGATGCGGGCCGCCGTCTCGTCGAACGTCACTTCGGCGGCCCGCAGTTCGAAGGCGCGGCGCACCCGGGACGCGAACGACGTGGCGAGGATCGCCAGGATGAAGATCATGGCGATCTTGATGCCGTCGGGCCGCTCGATCACGTTCGTGACCAGGGTGTAGGCGAACACGGCGGTGATCGCGCCGAAGCCGACCGTGGCGGCCCGATGGCCGCGCCGGTGCACGGCGACCGCCGAAGCGAACGACGCGGACAGCATCAGCACCAGCACACCGGTCGCGTACGCGCCGCTCTGGTCGTCGACGTTCGCGTTGAACCACAGGGTGATGAACACGGCCGCCGCCATGAACACCAGCACCAACGGCCGCACGGCCCGCGTCCATTCGGGCGCCATGCCGTAGCGCGGCAGATAGCGCGGTACGAGGTTAAGCAGTCCGGCGAGCGCGGAGGCGCCCGCGAACCAGAGGATCGCGATAGTCGAGATGTCGTAGACCGTGCCGAAGATCTCACCGAGGTGCTCGTGCGCGAGGTAGGCGAGCGCGCGTCCGTTCGCCGGGCCGCCGCTCCTGAAGGCGGACTGCGGGATCAGGATCGTCGTCGCCAGACTGGACAGCAGCAGGAAGCAGCTCATGATCACGGCGGCCGTGGTGAGCAGCCTGCGGGTCTCCCTGATCCGGCCCTCGGGCCGCTCGAAGGTGTCGGTCGCGTCCCCCTTGACCTGCGGCATCACCGCCACGCCCGTCTCGAAGCCGGACATGCCGAGCGCCAGTTTCGGGAAGACGAGCAGCGCCACGCCGATCATCGCGAGCGGTGACGAGTGCGCCGCGGTCATCGCGTCGGTCCAGTCGCCGATCCTGTGCGGGTGGCTGAACACCTCCCAGGCCGAGACGGCGAGAACGACCACGTTGAGGGTGAGGTAGACACCCACGAGCACCACGGCGATGCCGATGGCCTCCTTGAAGCCCTTCAGGAAGACCGCGCCGAGACCGAGGACCAGGGCGAGCGTGATCCACTCGTTCCCGCCGTGCGTCCAGTGCGGAGCGAAAGGATTCTCCACGACGTGTGCCGAGGCGTCCGCCGCCGAGAGAGTGATCGTGATCATGAAGTCCGTGGCCGCGAAACCGAGCAGCACGAGCACGAAGATCTTCCCGGACCACCAGGGCAGCAGCCGCTCCAGCATGGCGATGGACCCCTCGCCGTGCGGACTCTCCCGCGCGACCCGGCGGTAGACCGGCAGCGCGCCGAGCAGCGTCAGCGCGATCAGCACAAGTGTGGCGAGCGGTGAGAGAAGGCCGGCCGCGAGGGCGGCGATGCCCGGCTGGTAGCCGAGCGTCGAGAAGTAGTCGACGCCGGTCAGGCACATGACCCGCCACCATCTGTGACCCTTGTGGTCCTCGGCCGGGGTGGCGTGCGGCCCCGGATGCCGGGCCGACTGCTCGCTGAGCCCCTCCAGCAGCCAGGCCCGCCAGTGGGGCGCGGGCCGCGCGGACACCGTCGCGGAGCGTCTTGGCTCCGCGGGCCCGGCGCTGTCCTTGCCATCCACCTCGACGCCGGTCATGCGGTGATCTCCTTGAGGTCTGCTTTGCGCACTGTTTACTTCTTTATTGCTTATCTGTTTATTGGGCCTGGCCTGCGGCCTTTTGGCAACGAGGAGTGAGTATCCACCACGCCGACGCCCGTAGGGTGGCCGGATGCCGGACGAGTACCGCACAGTCGCCCACCCAGGTGTGCACGAGACCGAGGTCAACCGCTCCCGCTTCCTGTGCGCCCTCGCCCCGGCGGCCACCGAACAGGAGGCCCAGGAGTTCGTCGCCGCTGTCCGCAAGGAGCACCCCGACGCCACCCACAACTGCTTCGCGTACGTCATCGGCGCCGACGCCTCCGTCCAGCGGGCGAGCGACGACGGCGAACCGGGCGGCACCGCCGGGGTCCCCATGCTCCAGATGCTGCTGCGCCGCGACATGCGGTACGTCGTCGCCGTCGTCACCCGCTACTACGGCGGCGTCAAACTGGGCGCGGGCGGCCTGATCCGGGCGTACGGGGGAGCGGTCGGCGAAGCCCTCGACGTGCTCGGCACCCGCACCCGCCGCCGCTTCCGGCTGGCCACGGTGACCGTCGACCACCAGCGGGCCGGAAAGGTCCAGAACGACCTGCGGTCCACCGGACGTGAGGTGCGCGATGTGCGCTACGGGGAGGCCGTCACGATCGAGATCGGCCTGCCGGACACCGACGTGGAGGCGTTCCGGGCGTGGCTGGCGGACGCGACGGCGGGAACCGCGGGGTTCACACTCGGGGGAGAGGCGTACGGAGACGCGGACCAATGAGTACCGCGATGCCCGCGATGCCCGCGATGCCCGCGATGCCCGCGATGCCCGCGATGCCCGCGATGCCCGCGATGCCCGCGATGCCCGCGATGCCCGCGATGCCCGCGATGCTCGTGACATCGGCGACGGCCTCGGGGGGCCGCACAGTGGGCCGATACGGGAGTAACCACCCGTGATGTCGGACCCGGCTGTTAGTTTCGGGGATCATGAGACTGCTGCACACGTCCGACTGGCATCTCGGCCGCTCCTTCCACCGGGTGAACATGCTCGGGGCGCAGGCCGGGTTCATCGGCCATCTCGTCTCCGTCGCGCGGGAGCGCGAGGTGGACGCGGTGGTCGTGTCGGGTGATGTGTACGACCGGGCGGTGCCCCCGCTGGCCGCGGTCGAGCTGTTCGACGACGCCCTGCACCGGCTCGCCGACCTTGGCGTGCCGACGGTGATGATCTCCGGGAACCACGACTCGGCCCGCCGCCTCGGAGTGGGCGCGGGCCTCATCGACCGAGCGGGCATCCATCTGCGCACCGACCCGTCGGCCGCCGGGACGCCGGTGGTCCTGCGTGACGCCTTCGGCGAGGTCGCCTTCTACGGACTGCCCTATCTCGAACCGGCGCTGGTGAAGGACGAGTTCGGGGTGGAGAAGGCCGGCCACGAGAGCGTCCTCGCCGCCGCCATGGACCGGGTCCGCGCCGACCTCGCCACGCGCGCGCAGGGCACGCGTGCCGTCGTCCTCGCCCACGCCTTCGTCACCGGCGGCGAGGCCAGCGACAGCGAGCGGGACATCACCGTCGGCGGGGTCGCCGCCGTGCCCTCCGGGGTGTTCGACGGCGTCGACTATGTGGCGCTTGGCCATCTGCACGGCTGCCAGACCATCACCGAGCGCGTGCGCTATTCGGGCTCCCCGCTGCCGTACTCCTTCTCGGAGGCCGACCACCGCAAGAGCATGTGGCTGATCGACCTGGCGGGCGACGGCTCGCTCACAGCCGAGCGCGTCGACTGCCCGGTACCGCGCCCGCTGGCCCGTATCCGGGGGGCGCTGGACGAGCTGCTCGCCGATCCCTCCCTCGCCCGTCACGGGGACGCGTGGATCGAGGCCACGCTCACCGACGCGGTACGCCCCGCCGACCCCATGGCCCGGCTGATGGAACGGTTCCCGCACACCCTCAGCCTCGCCTTCGATCCGGAGCGGTCACCGGGTGACCCGGACGTGACGTACGCACGGCGCCTGGCGGGGCGCGCAGACCAGGAGATCGCGGAGGACTTCGTCCTGCACGTACGGGGCGCGGGCGCTGACGAACACGAACGGACCGTCCTGCGGGCCGCGTTCGACGCGGTGCGGGCCGACGAGACGGTACGGGAGGTGGCGCGGTGAGGCGCGCTCAGGGGAGTACGGACGCGGAGGGTGCCTCGTGAGGCTGCACCGGCTGGACATCACGGCCTTCGGGCCCTTCGGCGGTGCCCAGCGGGTCGACTTCGGGGAGTTGTCAGCCGCCGGGCTCTTCCTGCTGCACGGGCCGACGGGCGCGGGCAAGACCTCCGTCCTGGACGCCGTCTGCTACGCGCTGTACGGCTCGGTGCCCGGTGCCCGTCAGGGCGGCTCGCTGCGCAGCGACCACGCCGAGCCCGGCACCCGAACCGAGGTCACCCTCGAACTCACCGTCGCCGGACGCCGGTTGGAGCTCACCCGGCAGCCGCCCTGGGAGCGGCCCAAGAAGCGCGGTGCCGGCACGACACTCGACAAGGCCCAGAGCTGGCTGCGCGAGTACGACGCCCCGGCCGGGGCCTGGAAGGACCTCAGCCGCTCCCACCAGGAGATCGGCGAGGAGATCACCCAGCTCCTCGGGATGAGCCGCGAACAGTTCTGCCAGGTCGTGCTGTTGCCCCAGGGCGACTTCGCCCGCTTCCTGCGCGCCGACGCCGAGGCTCGCGGCAAGCTGCTCGGCCGCCTCTTCGACACCCATCGCTTCGCCGAGGTCGAGAAGCGCCTCGCGGATCACCGCCGCGCCGCCGAGGCCGAAGTACGCGACGGGGACACGGAGTTGCTGGCCGACGCCCACCGTATGCAGCAGGCCGCCGGTGACGCCATGGAGCTGCCCGCTCTGGCGCCGGGTGAACCGGGGCTGGCCGAGGCCATCATGGGCGCCGCGGCCGTCGCCCGCTGCACCGCGCGTGAGCTGCTCACCATCGCCCACTGCGCCCGCGCCGCCGCCGAATCCGCGCAGGTCGCGGCCGAGGGCAAGCTGGCCGACGTACGCGAAGTGGCGCGGCTCCAGCGGCGGTTCGCCGAGGCCGAGGAGCGGGCCGGGCGGCTTGCCGAGCGGGCCGATGCCCACCAGTCGGACCGGGTACGGATGGAGCGGGGCCGCAAGGCCGAGACGGTGGCGCCCGCGCTGGAGCTGCGCGAGGCGGCCGAGGCCGAGCACCGGCGCGCGGCCGACAGCGAGTCACGCGCGCGTGCCATGCTGCCGGACACCTTCGCGGACGCCGAAGCCGCCGGACTGGCCGCCGCCGCACGCCGGGCAGCGGAGGAACTCGGCGGGCTCGAATCCGCCCGCCGCGCCGAACACCGGCTGGGTCAACTCCTTGCCGAGCGCACCGGCCTGGACCGTCAGGAACGCGCCGACGAGGACGTCCTGCACGACGCCGAGAACTGGCTCGGCGAATGGGAGACAGCCCGGGCGGGCCTCCAGAGCCGTATCGAGTCGGCGCGGGAAGCCGCCACCAGGGCCGAACCGCTCTCCGTCCAGCGGGAACCCGCCCAGAACCGGCTCACGGCGGCCCGTCGGCGCGACACGCTCGCCCGGAACGCGGACGACGGGGAGAGGGACGTACTGGCGGCGCGCGAGCGGGCCACGGAGGCCAAGGCCCACTGGCTCGACCTCAAGGAACAGCGCCTGAACGGCATCGCCGCCGAACTGGCCGCCAACCTGAGCGACGGCGAACCCTGTGCCGTCTGCGGAGCCACCGAACACCCGGCGCCCGCCCGGAAGATCGCCGGGCATGTGGACCGCGAGACGGAGGAGCGCGCGCTCACCGCCTACCAGCGGGCCGACGAGCGGCGCGCCGAGGACGAACGCCGACTGGGTGACGTACGCGAGGCGCTGGCAGCCGCCAGCGCCGAGGCCGGTGACGCCCCCACCGCTCAACTCGCCGAACAGGCGGAGGAGTTGGAGCGGCGGTACGAGGAGGCCCGGCGCGGCGCCTCCGGGCTGCACTCCGCGCAGGAGGAGCTGCGCCGGGCCGAGCAGGAGCACGAGCGCCGTGTCACCGCCCAGCAGGAGGCGGCGCTCAGGACGGCCTCCCGGACCGCCCGCCGGGACACCCTCGACCGCGAACGGGCCGCGTTGGAGCAGGAGTTGGAGCAGGCGAGGGGCGGCGCAGACAGCGTCGCCCAACGCGCCGCGCAGTTGGAACGGCAGGCCGCGCTGCTCACCGGGGCCGCCGAGTCCGCGCGCGCCGCCGAGGACACCGCCCAGCGCCTCAAGGACGCCGACGCCCGCCTCGCCGACGCCGCCTACCGCGCCGGGTTCGACACACCACGCGCGGCGGCGGACGCCCTCCTGGACGACGCGGCCCACCGTGAACTCCAACGGCGCCTGGACGACCGGCAGTCGGAGGAGGCAGCCGTACGGGCAGCTCTCGCCGAGCCCGACACCGTGGCCGCCGCGCAACAGCCGCCCGCCGACCTACCGGGCGCGGAACAGGCGGCCTCGGCCGCGGCCCGGCGGCTGCGGGAGGCCGCCTCCGCGCGCGACGCCGCCGCGAGCCGCTGCACCGAACTCGACCGCCTGTCCGCCCGCTCGGCCACGGCGGTACGCCGGCTCGCGCCGCTGCGCGCCGCCCACGACCGGGTGGCCCGCCTCGCCACCCTGACGGCGGGCACCTCGGCCGACAACGAACGCAGGATGCGGCTGGAGTCGTACGTCCTCGCCGCCCGCCTCGAACAGGTGGCCGCCGCCGCGACGGCACGGCTGCGGCGCATGTCGTCCGGGCGCTACACCCTGGTCCACTCCGACGACCGGGCCGGGCGGGGCCGCAGCGGCCTCGGTCTGCATGTCGTCGACGCCTGGACCGGCCGCGAGCGCGACACGGCGACGCTGTCCGGCGGCGAGACGTTCTTCGCCTCGCTGGCCCTCGCACTGGGCCTCGCCGACGTCGTCACGGACGAGGCCGGCGGGGTCCGCCTGGACACCCTCTTCATCGACGAGGGCTTCGGCAGCCTCGACGACCAGACACTGGACGAGGTCCTCGACGTCCTCGACTCACTGCGCGAGCGTGACCGCAGTGTCGGCATCGTCAGCCATGTGCCGGATCTGCGGCGGCGGATCCACGCCCAGCTGGAGGTGGTGAAGGGGAGATCGGGGTCGGTGGTGCGGCAGCGGGGCGGCGAGTGAGGCCACCGGCCGGACCGGTCGTCGGCGCCGGCCGGGCGTTTACTGGCCGACAGGGCGGCGGGGAAGCGGCGAGGAGTAGACGACGCTCGTGGTCACCGAGCCCAGCGCGCCGATCTTGCCCGACACCTCCTCCAGATGCCGCATCGAACGCGCGACGACCTTGATGACGAAACAGTCGTCGCCCGTGACGTGATGCGTCTCCAGGATCTCGGGCGTCACGGCGACCAGGTCGTGGAACGGCTTGTAGTTGCCGTTGGGATACCTGAGCCGGACGAAGGCGAGGATCGGCAGGCCGAGCCGCTCCGGGTCGACGACCGCCGCGTACCCCTGGATGACCCCGGCCTCCTCCAGCCGCCGCACGCGCTCGGTGACCGCGCTCGGCGACATCGCGACGGCGCGTGCCAGCTCGGCGAAACTGGCGCGGCCGTCCCGCTGAAGGACATCGAGGATGCGCCAGTCGGTGGCGTCCGGGGAAAACGTGCTCATGCCCGAGAAATAGCAGGGAAACCACCGGTCGATCAAGACAAAGGCCGTGGATCACACCTTCAGGTGGGGCGACAGCGGCCATAGATTTCCGGCCATGGAGCCCATCCCGTCCCGACCCGGGCTCCCCTGAGGGAAGGCCGACAGCCCATGACCGTCAGCACCGTCAGCACCGGCACCGCCATGAACCCCGTCCTGCGCGTCGCCCCGGCCTCCCCGGCCGAGGCCGCCGCCCACTTCGCCGCGAGCCTCGCCTTCCACGCCGATGTCTCCGACGTGGCCGCCGCACTCGCCGCCGACGGCGACCCCGGGTTCGTGGTCGTCGACTCACGCTCCACCGAGTCCTGGTACCAGGGCCACATCCCGGGCGCCCTCCACCTGCCGACGGCCCTGATCCCCGAGCAGGCGGCCCGACTGCTCGACAGGTCGGTACCGGTGGTGACGTACTGCTGGGGCCCCGCCTGCAACGGAGCGACCCGCGCCGCCCTCGCCCTCGCCCAACTCGGCTACCAGGTCAAGGAGATGCTCGGCGGCTTCGAGTACTGGGTGCGCGAGGGCTTCGCGTTCGACACGAGGGAGGGGCGGGAACGCCGCGCCGCCGACACCCTGACGGCCCCGGCCGACGCGACGGCGGCCTGCGGCTGCTGAGGCGGACGCGGTCCGCTGCCCGCCCCTCGGCGAGTCAGTCCCGCACAACCTCGGGCAGCGGGCGCAGAAAGGCACGGTCCGCCGCACCGAACTCTCCCTCCGTGCGGGCGGCACGCAGGACGACATCGAGGGCGGCAGCCGCATCGCAGGCGTAATGCCCGCTGGCCCAGGCGGCGTTGGCCTCGACGACCGCCCACTCCGAGCTCTCCGAGAGCAGACCGACGTCCACGACGACGGCACTCGGCAGATGCTCCGACGCCAGGCGATCGGCGAAGGCCAGGACCTCCGCACACCGGGGGTCCTCGTCGAGCGGGGCGACGTCCAGCTCGCCGTGCGTCAAGTACCGGCTCCCGGTGCGGACTTCACCGTCCAGCAGGAACAGCCGGTACTCCACGGCGAAGGTCACGATGTCGCTCACCAGCACCGGCGTGCCGTCGTCGACCGCGTCGGGACCAGGCAGCCGGCTCCCGTCCGGATAGACGCGTGCGGGAAAACTCTTGTCGTTGGGCGGCTTAACGAAGGCGGGCCGCCGCAACTGCCGTGCCTCGGCGACCGTGCTGAACTCGATCTCCCTGTGCGTGAGTTCGTACGGCAGCCGGGCCGGCCAGTCCGGCGCCGCCTCCAGCAGCCCGAGCCCCAGCTCGGCGGCGACCGCGTCCGCGAACAGCGGCCCGGCGTACAGCGCCGCGCCCGGGGCCGCCCGCCGCTCCTCCGGCACCCGCCACTCGCGCAGCACCTCGACGCCCATGGCGCGCCGACGGGCCGCGTCGGCCAGGGCATGTCCGGTCGCGGTGACACGCGGGGAGAGGAAGAGGGTCCGGGCGTTCATGAGAGTCGAGGGTGGTTCATGGGCGGGGGCGGGGTACAGCGAATTTCGGCGGAGTGG
>NZ_LIQQ01000159.1 GCF_001418565.1 Streptomyces graminilatus
CCCCGGGCCCGGTTCGCCCTCCGTCGCCTCCGTCCTCAGCCCAGCAGCCATCCCCCGTCCGCACTCAGGTCGATCGCGTTGACGGACCGGTTGCGCGGCAGGAGGTCCACGGCGTCCACCACGCCGGCCATCGTGGCGAGTCGGCCTGCGGGTGTCCCGGTCTGTGTCCCGGTCTGTGTCCCGGCCGGTACGTCCGCCGGTTGCCGCGCCAGTACTGGCTGTCGCCGACGACTCCGGGGTGCACGGCGTCGACCCGGATCGGCGCGAGCTCGACGGCGAGGGTGCGGACGGGTCCGGTCACACCGGCGTTGACGGTCCTCCATCGTCGTCGCGCCCGGGTAGGGCAGCCGTGCCTTGGCCTGGCTCGGCTCGCAGAGCCCCAAGCCGGTGTGCACGCTCCCTCCTCCTCGCCGATCACCGCGCCGCGCCGGAACCCGCCGCTGTCGTACGGGAGTTGTGGCGCCTACGTCGCGCGCCGCACCACGAGGTCCGTCATCCCTCGCGCCCCGCAGCCTGCTGTGCCCTGGCCACCTTCGCCGCCAGCAGTCGGTCCCGGGACTCCTCGACAAGCCTGCGGGCCCGCGCGGTGTCGGCGAGCAGCCTGCCGTCGCGCTTGACCACGACGCCGTCGACGACGACCGTCTCGACGTTGGACACGTCCGCCGACAGGGTCACCGCGGCGGTCGCGTCGTGCACCGGTGCCATGTTGAGTGCCGTGGCGTCGAGCGCGACGACATCGGCGCGCTTGCCGGGGGTGAGGGATCCGGTGCGGTCTTCGAGGCCCGCGACATGGGCACCGTTGACGGTCGCCAGCTCCAGCATCCGACGGGCCGTCAACATCGTTTCGGGGACGGGGACATCGGCCTCCCAGGACGCCGCGTTCACCCGGGCCCGTTCGGCGCCGAAGGCCGCGCGGATCTGGGTGAACATGTCGCCGGGCACGGTCGTGACGACGTCGATGCTGAGCGACGGCCGCAGTCCGTGCTCGATCGCCTTCATCACGGGCGGCCAGCCGTGCCCCATCTGGGTCTCGACCTGCGGTGCGATCGACACCGTGCCGCCGCTGTCGGCGACCATCCGCCACTCCTCCTCGCTGAGGTGACAGCAGTGGACGTAGGTGGTGTCGGAGCCCAGCAGGCCCAGTTCGTGGAGCTGTTTCACCATGCCGAAGCGGCCCGCGAGCCGGCCCATGGCGACGTGCACGGTGAGCGGGATGTCGAGTTCGCGGGCGAGGTTCCACTCGGCGGTGACGACGTCGTCGGTGCAGAAACCGGGGCCCCGGGTGGCCAGCCCCATGGTCAGCAGGCCGCTGTCGGAGGCGAAGTACTCGGAGCGGACGCGTCGTACGTCGTCGCCCGGGATCGCGATCTTGCTGTCGAACCAGTAGTCGGCGAGGGAGGTGTTGGCGCTGCCGTAGGCGTACTGGGCGCGGATTCCGCTCTCCGCCAGGGCCCGTACGGCGGCGTCCGGGTGCTCGGGCGTGTTGTTGATGTGGGACCAGTCGACCAGGGTGGTGATGCCGGCGTTGAGGCATTCCAGCGCGCCCGCGAGGTTCCCGGCGTACACATCGTCTGGCGTGTAAAGGGGCGCGTAGGTGTCGAGGACGTCCACGAAGTAGTCGTCGAGTGTGGCGTCGGGGGCGCAGCCGCGGATCGGCGCCTCCCAGGTGTGGCGGTGGGTGTCGACGAAGCCGGGGATCACAATGCGGCCCGTCATGTCGAGCACCTCGGCGTCCGCGCCGAGGTCGCGCCCGACCGCCGTGATCCTCCCGTCCTCGATGAGGACGTCGCCCCGGGGCAGTTCCCCGATGGCGGGATCCATGGAGATCACATGGCCGGAGCGCAGAAGCAGTCGATCGGTCATCGCCCTTCCTCCCTGGGAAAGTCGGTACCTGATACAGCTGATACGGAGACGGAGACTGATACAGAGACGGATACGGAGACTCAGCAGGCCGTGAGGGCACGCACGGCCGTCACGGCCTTGTCCACGGTGGGGATGACCCGCTCCTCCAGCGCGTCGGCGAACGGCAGCGGGCCACACTCCCCCGCCACCCGCCGCACCGGCGCGTCGAGCAGTCCGAACCCCTCGTCAGCGACGACGGACGCGAGCGTCGCGCCCCATCCGCCCTGGTACGGGTTCTCCTCGACGATGGTAAGCCGCGACGTTCTCCCCAGCGAGGCGAGTGCCACGAGTGTGATGTCGGCGCTCTCCCGGCCGACGGCCGCCTTCCCCGGTCACCACACGCACGGGGACACGCGAGCGGTTGGTCACCCGGATGTGGCGCGTTCGACGTGGAGAGGCTATGCAGAAACAGGACGGGTTGAAAGTACGATCAGCCAATGTCTGACATGATCGATACCACGCCCGGCTGGCTGGCACCCGACGAGCTCGAACAGTCTCGCGCTCGGATGCCGATCCTGTACGTCGAAGCCGTACCGGTGCGCGTCGACGACAACGGCGAAGTCACCAGCATCGGCCTGCTCCTGCGCATCGGCTCGGACGGCACGGTCAGCCGCGCCCTGGTGTCCGGCCGCGTCCTGCACCACGAGCGCGTGCGCGACGCCCTCCTGCGCAACCTGGAGAAGGACCTCGGCCCGGTCGCGCTGCCCAGGGTCCCGGCCTCCCCTCAGCCCTTCACCATCGCGGAGTACTTCCCGACGCTGGGGGTCACCCCGTTCCACGACCCGCGTCAGCACGCGGTGTCCCTCGCCTACATCGTCCCGGTGGCCGGTGACTGCCGTCCCCGCCAGGACGCCCTGGACCTGGTGTGGTTCAGCCCGGAGGAAGCGTCCTCCCCCGTGGTCCAGAACGAGATGCCGGGTGGCCAGGGAGTCCTCCTGAAGCAGGCCCTCGCCCATGTCGGCCGCCTGTACTGAACAGGGCGGGCGGCAGCTGACGTACAAGCTCGGACACAGGGGAGGGCCGGTGGTGTTCCACCGGCCCTCCCCGCGTCCGTGAGCTGAGCTCAGGCGATCTCGACGAGCAGATCGCCGCCCTCCACCTGCTGGATCCTGTTGATGGCCAGCCTCGTCACCTTCCCGGCCTTCGAGGCGGTGACCGAGGCTTCCATCTTCATCGCCTCGATGGTGGCCACCGTGGCACCGGCCGCCACCTCGTCCCCCTCTGCGACGGCGAGCGTCACCACTCCCGCGAACGGCGCGGCGACATGACCGGGGTTGGCCCGGTCCGCCTTCTCCGTCGCCGGGATGTCCGAGGACACCGAGGTGTCGCGCACCTGGATGGGCCGGAGCTGGCCGTTCAGCGTGGACATCACCGTGCGCATTCCGCGTTCGTCGGCCTCGCCGACCGCTTCCAGTTCGATGAGCAGCCGTACGCCCGGTTCGAGGTCGACGACGTACTCCGTCCCGGGGCGCAGCCCGTAGAAGAAGTCCTTGCTGGCCAGCACGCTGGTGTCGCCGTAGGTCTGCCGGTGTGTCTCGTACTCGCGCGTCGGTCCGGGGAACAGCAGCCGGTTGAGGGTCGCCCGGCGGTCCTTGGCCAGCCCCGTGCGGTCGTCGGCGGTCAGTTCCGTCACCGGTTTGGGCGCGGCGCGGCCCTCCAGCGCCTTGGTGCGGAACGGCTCCGGCCAGCCGCCGGGCGGGTTGCCCAGCTCGCCGCGCAGGAAGCCGATGACGGAGTCGGGGATGTCGAACCTGTTCGGTGCCGCCTCGAAGTCGTCCGGCGAGACGTCGGCGCCGACGAGGTGGAGTGCGAGGTCGCCGACCACCTTCGACGAGGGGGTGACCTTCACCAGCCGGCCGAGGATCCGGTCGGCGGCGGCGTACATCGCCTCGATCGCCTCGAAGCGGTCGCCGAGGCCCAGCGCGACCGCCTGGGTGCGCAGGTTGGACAACTGGCCGCCGGGGATCTCGTGGTGGTAGACGCGCCCGGTGGGTGCGGCGAGGCCCGCCTCGAACGGGGCGTAGATCTTCCGGACGCTCTCCCAGTACGGTTCCAGGTCGCCCACGGCCCGCAGGCTCAGCCCGGTGGGCCGCTCCGTGTAGTCGGTCGCGGCGACGATGCCGGACAGCGACGGCTGCGAGGTGGTGCCCGCCATCGAGGCCACGGCGCCGTCGACCGCGTCCGCGCCGGCCTGGATCGCGGCGAGATAGGTGGCGAGCTGGCCGCCCGCGGTGTCGTGGGTGTGGAGGTGCACCGGCAGGTCGAACTCGCGGCGCAGCGCCGATACGAGGGTCGCGGCGGCCGGGGCCCTGAGCAGGCCCGCCATGTCCTTGACGGCCAGGATGTGGGCGCCCGCGTCGACGATCTGTTCGGCGAGGCGCAGGTAGTAGTCGAGCGTGTAGAGCCGCTCGGACGGGTCGGACAGGTCGGCGGTGTAGCAGAGGGCGACCTCGGCGACCGCTGTCCCCGTCTCCCGTACGGCGTCGATGGCCGGCCGCATCTGCCCGACGTCGTTGAGCGCGTCGAAGATGCGGAAGATGTCGATGCCGGTGGCGGCGGCCTCCTGGACGAAGGCGTCGGTCACCTCGGTCGGGTACGGCGTGTAGCCCACGGTGTTCCGGCCGCGCAGCAGCATCTGCAGACAGATGTTCGGGACGGCCTCGCGCAGGGCTGCCAGGCGTTCCCAGGGGTCCTCGGCGAGGAAGCGGAGCGCGACGTCGTAGGTGGCGCCGCCCCAGCACTCCACGGACAGCAGCTCGGGCAGGGTCCGGGCCACCACCGGGGCGATGGCGAGCATGTCCTTGGTACGGACCCGGGTGGCCAGCAGTGACTGGTGGGCGTCGCGGAACGTGGTGTCGGTGACGCCGATGGCCGGTGACTCGCGCAGCCACCGGGCGAAGCCCTCCGGGCCGAGTTCGACGAGCCGCTGCCGGGATCCGGCGGGCGGTTCCGTGTCCGGCAGCGGAGGGATCTTGGTGACCGGGTCGATCAACTGGGGCCGTTCGCCGTGCGGCTTGTTCACGGTGACGTCGGCGAGGTAGGTGAGGAGCTTCGTGCCCCGGTCGGCGGAGTGGCGTGCCGTGAGCAGGTGCGGCCGCTGCTCGATGAACGACGTCGTGACCTGTCCGGCGCGGAAGTCCGCGTCGTCGAGCACGGCTTGCAGGAACGGGATGTTGGTGGCGACGCCACGGATGCGGAACTCGGCCACGGCGCGCCGGGCGCGGCTGATCGCGGTCGTGAAGTCGCGCCCCCGGCAGGTGAGTTTGACCAGCATCGAGTCGAAGTGCGCGCTGATCTCCGTACCGGCGTGGGTGGTGCCGCCGTCCAGCCGGATGCCGGAGCCGCCGGGCGAGCGGTAGGCGCTGATCCTGCCGGTGTCCGGGCGGAAGCCGTTGGCGGGGTCCTCGGTGGTGATACGGCACTGGAGCGCGGCCCCGTGCAGGGTGACCGTCTCCTGGGAGAGCCCCAGGTCGGCGAGGGTCTCGCCGGCGGCGATGCGCAGTTGCGACTGGACGAGGTCGACGTCGGTGACCTCCTCGGTGACCGTGTGCTCGACCTGGATGCGGGGGTTCATCTCGATGAAGACGTGGTTGCCGTCGCGGTCGAGGAGGAACTCCACGGTGCCCGCGTTGCGGTAGCCGATCTCGCGGGCGAAGCGCACGGCGTCCGCGCAGATCCGGTCGCGCAGCCCGGGGTCGAGGTTGGGCGCGGGGGCCATCTCGATCACCTTCTGGTGGCGCCGCTGCACCGAGCAGTCGCGCTCGAAGAGGTGGATGACACCGCCCTGCCCGTCGGCGAGGATCTGCACCTCGATGTGGCGGGGTTCGACGACCGCCTTCTCCAGGAAGACCGTGGAGTCGCCGAACGCGGAGGCCGCCTCGCGCGCCGCGGCCTCGATGGACTCGCGCAGTTGGGCCGGTTCCTCGACGCGCCGCATGCCGCGCCCGCCACCCCCGGCGACGGCCTTGACGAAGACGGGGAAGCCGATGTCCTCGGCGGCGCGGACGAGTTCGTCGACGTCCGCGGAGGGCGCCGAGGAGGCCAGCACCGGTACGCCGGCCGCGCGGGCGGCGGCCACCGCGCTCGCCTTGTTGCCGGTCAGCTCCAGCGTGTCGGCGCTGGGCCCGACGAAGGTGATGCCGGCCGCCTCGCACGCGCTCGCCAGATCGGGGTTCTCCGACAGGAACCCGTACCCGGGGTACACCGCGTCCGCGCCCGCCAGTCGTGCCGCGCGGACGATCTCCTCGACCGAGAGGTACGCCCGGACCGGGTGTCCCGGCTGGCCGATCTCGTAGGCTTCGTCGGCCTTCAACCGATGCAGTGAATTGCGGTCCTCGTGCGGGAAGACGGCCACGGTCCGCGCGCCCAGCTCATAGCTGGCGCGGAACGCGCGAATCGCGATCTCACCACGGTTGGCGACCAGCACCTTGCGGAACATCCTGGATTCCCTTCAGCCCGCCGGTTGACGCGCCCCATGGTGTCGGCCAGGCCCGGCTCGCGCCATGTGAGCCGGGCCACTCGCAACCCACCGGTACCTCTTTCAGCGGAGATCCGCCTGCTTGGGGGTGTCGTCCAGGAATCCGCCCGACTGGTGCTGCCACAGCTTGGCGTAGGCGCCCTCCGCCGTGAGCAACTCCTGGTGCGTGCCCTGCTCGACGATCCGGCCGCGGTCGAGGACGACGAGCCGGTCCATGGTGGCGACCGTGCTCAGCCGGTGCGCCACCACCAGCGCCGTACGTCCCTCCATGAGCCGCCACAGCGCCTCCTGGACGAGGATCTCGCTCTCGGAGTCGAGGGCGCTGGTGGCCTCGTCGAGCAGCAGGATCGGCGCGTCACGCAGGATCGCCCGGGCGAGGGCGACCCGCTGGCGCTGTCCGCCGGAAAGTTTGACGCCTCGTTCGCCCACCATGGTGTCGAAGCCGTCCGGCAGCGCGTCGGCGAACTCGGTGACGTGTGCCGCCTCGGCCGCGCGGCGGATCTCGGCGTCGGTGGCGTCCGGCCGGGCGAAGGCGATGTTGTCCCGCAGGGTGCGGTGGAACATCGCCGGGTCCTGCGGCACGTAGGCGATCAGGCTGCGCAGGTCCGTCTGGCGCAACCGGCTGATGTCCTGGCCCCCGATCATGATCCGGCCGGCGTCGATGTCCGTCATCCGCAGCAGCAGCCGGCTGAGGGTGGTCTTGCCCCCGCCGGACCGGCCGACGAGGCCGATCTTCGACCCGCTGGGTACGGCCAGGTCGAGTCCCTGGAAAAGCGGCTCGGCGCCCGCGTGGGCGAAGGTGACGTTCTCGAAGCGGACATCGGCGGCCTTCGACTCCAGGGCCTCCGGTGTGGCGGGGTCGAGCACGGTCGGTGCCGTGAGCAGCAGTTCGGTGAACTGGGCGGCCTCCGTCATCGAGCTTTCGAGCCGACGGTAGATCTGGTTGAACTCGAACATGATCCGAGTGGCGTTGCTGTAGTAGGTGAAGGCGACGACAACCGCCTCCACACCGTGCTCGCCGCCGCCGAGGGTGACCGCGAGCAGCAGGCCCAGGGCGTTGGTCAGCACGGACAGCGGGGCGACGAGCGTGTCGATGCGCAGATTGCCGTAGTCCCACGACCTGAGGGTGAGCCGACGCGACGCGGCGACCCGGGAGCGGTGCTCGGCGGCCTCGCGTTCCTCGGCGGCGAACGCCCGCACCGTGTCCATGTTCATCAGGCTGTCGGCGACATGGCCCGACACCCGGGCGATCGCCTCCTCGCGCTTGTCGACGAGCGCCTGACGACGACGGATGAGCGGCACCACACACACCGCCGTCAGCCCGATCATCGCCAACAGCCCGACCACGAGCAGCGGTTCGTAGCGCCACAGCACCACCGACCCGAACAGGAGCGGCACCAGGCTGCCCACGACCTGGAAGGTCAGGGTGTCGACGAACTCCTCGAACCGGGAGGCGAAGCTCAGGACCCGCTTGGTCAGCGACCCGGCGAAGTTGTTGTGGAAGAACGCGGCGTCCTTGGCGAACAGCTCGTCCATCCCGATCACGTACAACTGCTCGATGCCCCGGGCGTCGACCCGGTTGAGGCAGTGCAGGCCCCCACGCCACAGCACCTCGGCGAGCAGCAGGACACCGGCGAAGCCGAGGACGTAGGGCAGCGCCGAGCCGACGGTGACTTTGTCGTCGCCGGCGATACGGCCGACGAGCTTCGCGACGACCAGCGGCGCGATGTAGTTGATACCGATGTTGCCCAGCGCCGGAAGCAGCATCGCGGGAAGCGTCAGCCATCGGAGCCGGGCCAACTCCCGTCCGTAATATCGAAGTGCGAGAAGCACCGAGCCTTTGCTCGGCGAGAACTCGCGCGATTCAGGCGATTCCATACCAACCCTGTGGTGTCGTTCGGCGGTAGGCCCGCACATTTCGGGCATCGCAGTGTCCCGCGAGGCCGTCGGCGCCGTCCAAGCGTTTTTCTCGGCCAACGGCATCGGCCGATGGCACGGCGCGAAAACGCCGGAGGCCGTCTTCCCGGCGCTGGGAAAACGGCCTCCGCCCGGTCAGGACTCGTCCGTGCTCTTCCCTTCGGCGAGGGCCCGCAGCTCCGTCATGTCCTCCAGGTCGAGGTCGAGTTCGGCCGCCGGGGCGAGCAGCGCGCCGATCTCGCCGCCGCGGCCCTGCTCGCTGAGGAACCGCGCGTAGTTGACGAACGCGAGTTCGTCCTGGTGCTCGATCGCGTCCCGATAGCGGCGGTCGGCCTGTTCCCACTCCTCCAGTTCGTCGTGGAGGATCGCCAGGTTCAGGTAGGCGGCGATCTCCTCGTCCTTCTCCGCGGCGGCCTCGTAGTAGCCCACGGCTTCCCGGGGCGAGTCGTTGTCGGCCAGGTGGAGGGCGTAGGCGAAGCGAGCGCCGGGGATGTCCTCGGCCAGTGCCTCCCGCAGACGGGTGCCGGCCGCCTCCATGTCACCGGCGGCGTTCTCGGCCTCGCCGAGCACCACCAGCACCGTACGGTGTCCGGCGTCCAGCGCCTGCCGCAGCCACGGAAGGGCTTCCTCGTAACCATCCTTCTCGACCAGGAGCCGGCCGAGGTTGCCGGCCGCCATCGTGTCGCCCTGGTCGATCGCCCGGCGCAGCAGGTCGGCGGCCTCGTCGAGGCGTTCGCCGTCGTCCATCAGGAAGGCGCCGTAGTCGTTGAGCGCCTTCGGGTTGTTCTCGGCCAGCGCCCGCCGGTAGTACTCCTCCGCGCGTGTCCGGTCCCCGACCTCGTCGGCCAGGACCGCCCCCGTCCACAGGGTGACGTCGCGGCCTGCGCGAGCTGCCTCCTCCAGGGCCGACACCGCTTCCTCCGACCGGTCGCACTGGATCAGCAGATCGGCCAGGGCCTCGTATGCCGCGGCGTTGCCCGCGCCCGCCGTCGCGGACGTCAGCTCCAGCGCGGCGTCGACGTCACCCCACTCCTCCACGAGGTCCAGGATCTTCTCCGCGACCTCGTCGTCCCGGCTGGTCCAGGCACGCAGGTACAGGGCCAGGGCCGCGGCGTGCTCACCCGCCGCCCGCTGTCGTTCCGCTCGGGTCTCGAAATCGTCTTCTTCCATGAGCGCATCCTTGCGTGTGGTGATCCCGACTCCTGACCGCCCATGACCACGCAACGCCCGTGATCGAGGCATTCGATCACCCGGGCCGACCTGCCTATACGCTCAATACCGTTACTCTGCAAGGGCATTGACATCGGGCCGTGCTGCGCCACGTGCCGGAGGGGCGAGTACATGACGCGCGACGAGCTGATCCGGCCGCTGCCCGAACTGTTGAGGGCGCACGCCGAGAGATCACCGTCGCGGGTGGCGTACGCCGATGACGAACGGGACGTCACCTACGCGGAGTTGGAGCGGCGCACCGGTCGGCTGGCCGCGTATCTCGCGGGGGCGGGTGTGCGGCGCGGGGACCGGGTCGCGATCCTGCTGGGCAACCGGGTGGAGATGGTGGAGAGCGTCCTCGCCGGGGTCCGGGCGGGTGCGGTCGGCGTGCCACTCAACCCCCGTTCCTCGGACGCCGAGTTGGCTCATTTCCTGGCGGACAGCGGGGCCTCGGCCGTCGTCACCGACCGCGCGCACCTGGCCCGCCTGAACCGCGCGGGGGGCCCGCACGACCGTACGCTCGTCCTGCTCACCGGCACCGATCCCGTGCCCTCGGACGCCCCCGGCGGCACGGTCCTCTTCGAGGAGGCGGCCGATGCGGAGCCCTCCGTAGCGCCCCGCGACGATCTCGGGCTCGACGAGCCGGCCTGGATGCTCTACACCTCCGGCACCACCCACCGGCCCAAGGGCGTGCTGTCCACGCAGCGCGCGGCCCTGTGGTCGGTGGCGGCCTGCTACGCGCCGGTCTTCGGGCTCTCCCCCGAGGACCGGCTGCTCTGGCCGCTACCGCTGTTCCACAGCTTCGGGCACTCGCTGGCGATCCTGGGGGTCACGGCGGTCGGCGCGAGCGCCCGGATCACCGGCGAACTGCTGTCTCCCGGAGGCCTGTTGAGGGAGCTGCGCACACCTCACGCGGCCCTGGGCGGCTCCTACACCGTCCTGGCCGGGGTGCCCGCCGTGTACCACCAGCTGGTGGCGTCGGCGGCCGGGGACACCTCGCCCGTACCCGCTCTGCGGACGTGTGTCGTGGCGGGCGCCCCGAGCGCGCCGGCCCTGCGACGGGCGGTGGAGGACCTGCTGGGGGCGCCGCTGCTCGACGCGTACGGCAGTACCGAGACCTGCGGGATGATCGCGGTGAACCGGCCGGACGGGCCGAGGGTCGACGGGTCCTGTGGGCCGCCGGCCCCGGGGATGGACGTACGGCTGGTCGATCCGGGCTCCGGCAACGATGTCGCGGACGGCGACGAGGGCGAGATCTGGGCGCGTGGGCCGAGCCTGATGAGCGGTTATCACCATCAGCCCGAGGCGACGGCGTCCGCGCTGCGGGACGGCTGGTACCGCACCGGTGACCTGGGACGACGCGTCGCGCACGGGCATCTCGTCCTCACCGGCCGGGTCAGCGAACTGATCATCCGGGGCGGGGAGAACATCCACCCCACCGAGATCGAGCAGGCCCTGGCGCACTGTCCCGGTGTGCGGGACGCGGTGGTGGTGGGCAGGCCGCACGACGTCCTCGGCGAGGTCCCGGTGGCGTACGTCGTGCCGGGACCGGACGGGTTCGACCCCCCGCGGATCCTGGCCGAGTGCCGGAAGCGGCTGGCCGCGTACAAGGTGCCCGTCGAGATCCACGAGATCGCGGCCGTCCCGCGTACGGCGTCCGGCAAGATCACCCGCCACGCGGTCCTGCCGGCCCCGGCCCGACCGGTGTCAGAGGTCCGCCCCGCCTCCCCGACGGCGACCGACGGTGCCCTGCGCCGGCGCCTGCTCGCCCTCCCGCCGGAGGGGAGAAAACGCGCCCTGCGCGAGGCGGTACTCGCGCAGACGTCCGCGGTGTGCGGCGACGGATCGTACGGAGGACACGGAGAGCACGGAGAGCATGGAGGACAGGAAGGACAAGAAGGACACGAAGGACTCGACGCCGAAGGATCGAACGAGCGGCCCGCCGACGACGGCCCGCGTGAACGGCTCGACGCCGACCGCCCGTTCACCGATCTCGGGCTGACGTCCGAGGGGGCCGTCACGCTGATCGAGCGGCTCGGCGAGGCGACCGGGCTGCGGCTGCCGTCGACGCTGGTCTTCGACCATCCCACGCCGGACGCCCTGACCCGGCACGTGCACGACATCCTCTTCACCCCGGCGCCCGCACCCGCGCCGCGCCTCGGCTCCGTGCCGGAGGCGGACGACCCCGTGGTGATCGTCGCCATGGGCTGCCGTTACCCCGGGGACGTGTACTCCCCCGAGGATCTGTGGGACCTGGTGGCGGAGGGCCGGGACGCGGTCTCGGGCTTCCCCACCGACCGGGGCTGGGACCTGGCCGCCCTGTACGACCCGGACCCGGACCGGGTCGGCACGACGTACACCCGCGGTGGCGGATTCCTGCACCGGGCCGCCGAGTTCGACGCGGGCCTGTTCGGGATCTCGCCGCGCGAGGCACTGGCCATGGACCCGCAGCAGCGGCTGCTGCTGGAGACCTCGTGGGAGGTGTGGGAGCGGGCGGGCATCTCCCAGGCGGCGCTGCGCGACAGCGACACGGGTGTGTTCGTCGGCGTGATGCACGGCGACTACTCCGCGCGCGTGGACAAGCACGAACTGGAGGCCCATCTGGCCCTGGGCTCGGCGGGCAGCGTGGCCTCCGGCCGGATCAGTTACGTGTACGGGCTGCGCGGGCCGTCGATCACGCTCGACACCGCGTGCTCGTCCTCGCTGGTGGCCCTGCACTGGGCGGCGCGGGCGCTGCGCTCCGGCGAGTGTTCGCTGGCCCTGGCCGGGGGTGTCACCGTGATGGCGACGCCCAAGGCGTTCACGGCTTTCAGCCGGCATCGCGCGCTGTCCCCCGACGGCCGCTGCAAGTCGTTCTCGGCCTCGGCGGACGGCACCGCCTGGGGCGAGGGCGCGGGCCTGGTGCTGCTGGAGCGGTTGTCCGACGCGCGCCGGGGCGGCCACCCCGTCCTCGCCGTGCTGCGCGGCTCCGCCGTCAACTCCGACGGCGCGTCCAACGGCCTGACGGCACCGAACGGCCAGGCCCAACAGCGCCTGATCACCGGGGCGTTGACCGACGCCGGGCTCGGCGCCGACGACGTGGACGTGGTGGAGGCGCACGGTACGGGCACCACGCTGGGCGACCCCGTCGAGGCGAGCGCCCTGCTGGCCACCTACGGACAGGGGCGGGCCGGGGACCGGCCGCCGCTGTGGCTGGGCTCGGTCAAGTCCAACCTGGGGCACACCCAGGCCGCCGCCGGTGTCGCCGGGGTCATCAAGATGGTGCAGGCCATGCGCCACGGGCGGCTCCCGCGCTCGCTGTACGCGGAGCAACCCAGCCCGCACGTCGACTGGTCGGCGGGCCGGGTGGAACTCCTGGCCGAGTCCCGCCCCTGGCCGGTGACGGGCTCCCGGCCTCGCCGGGCCGGGGTGTCCGCGTTCGGCATCAGCGGGACCAACGCCCATGTGATCCTGGAGGAGGCCCCTCAGCACATGGAGGAGGCCCCTCGGCAGCCCGGCACCGGGCCGAGTACCGCACAACTCCCGGTGCCCTGGCTGCTGTCCGGCGCCGACGAGGCCGCCCTGCGCTCCCAGGCCCGGCGTCTCGCCGCCCACCTGGCGTCCCGGCCCGATGTGTCGCCCACCGACGTCGGTGTCTCCCTGGCCGTGCCGAGGTCCCCGCTCGCCCACCGGGCGATGGTTCCGGCCGACGACCGGGCGCGGATGCTGACCGCCCTCGACGCGCTAGCCGACGGGAGGGGGAGGGGTACGGATCGTGCCGTCGCGGATCCCGGCGTCCGTACGGCCTTCCTGTTCACCGGACAGGGCTCTCAACGCGCCCGTATGGGTGTGGAGTTGCGCGCCGCCTTCCCCGCTTTCGACTCGGCGTTCGAGGAGGTCTGCCGGGCCCTGGACGGCCGTCTGGAGCACCCTCTCGACGTGGTGCTGTCCGCCGAGCCGGGCACGCCGGAGGCCGCCCTGCTCGACCGTACGGACTTCACCCAGGCCGGTCTGTTCGCCTTCGAGGTGGCGCTGTTCCGGCTGCTGGAGTCATGGGGAGTACGCCCCGACTTCCTGGCCGGGCACTCCGTCGGCGAACTGGCGGCGGCCCATGTCGCCGGAGTGCTTGACCTGGCCGACGCGGCGGAACTCGTCGCGGCCCGGGGCCGGTTGATGCACGCTCTGCCGGGCGGCGGGGCGATGGTGGCGCTGGGCGCGACGGAGGAGGAGGTCCTCGCCGAACTCACCGCGTTCGACGGCCGAGTGGCGATCGCCTCGGTCAACGCGCCTCGTGCGGTGGTGATTTCGGGGGTGGAGGACGCTGTGCTGGCCGTGGGGGCCGGATTCGAGGCGCGCGGGCGCAGGACCGTTCGGCTGCGGGTCGCTCACGCCTTCCACTCCCCGCTCGTGGAACCGATGCTCGACGACTTCCGCCGGGTCGCCGAGGGGCTGACGTTCCGGCCGCCGCGGATCCCGGTCGTCCCGGCCGTGTCGGGCCGCCCGGCCGGGGACGGGGAACTGTGTTCGCCGGAGTACTGGGTGCGGCACGCCCGGCTGCCGGTGCGGTTCGCCGACGCCGTGCGCCGGCTCGGGGACAACGGGGTGTCGGCGTTCCTGGAGATCGGCCCGGGGGCGGCGCTCACCGCCGCCGCCGAGGACTGTCTGACCGGCCCGGACGTCGAGGGCCCCGCCCCCGTGTGCGCCGCCGCCACCCGTGGCGGCGACCCCGAACCGAAGAGCCTGCTGGCCGCCCTGGCGCGTCTCCATGTGCGCGGAACGCCCGTCGACTGGCCCGCCGTGTTCACGGGCAGCGGCGCACGGCACCTGGAGGATCTGCCGACGTACGCCTTCCAACGGCAGCGGTACTGGCTGGCCGCGCCGAACAATCCCCTCGCCACCCCGGACCCGCACGAACACCCGCTGCTGGGACCGGCGTTCACTGTGCCGGACACCGGCCGGACGGTGTTCTCCGGCCTGCTCTCCACCGCCGCCCACCCGTGGCTCGCCGACCATGTGATCGGCGGAAGGGTCCTGGTCCCCGCGACGGGGTTGGTGGAGATGGCCGTTCGGGCGGGTGACGAGGTCGGCTACGGCACGCTCGACGAACTCGTGGTCCTGGCCCCGCTGATCCTGCCCACGGCCACGGGCGCCCACGTCCGGGTCGTCGTGGGC
>NZ_LIQQ01000016.1 GCF_001418565.1 Streptomyces graminilatus
GGGGGCCTCGGGGCGAGGGGGGAACGCCTGGGCGCCCGGGCCCCAGCGGTTCTGGGAAAGGGTGCGCGCCGGCCCCTCGTTACACGGCGCTGGTGACCGGCGTACCGGACCGTTCGCCGACCGCACCGGCCAACTGGTCGTTCACCTCGACCACTGCCTTGAGCAGTGGCATGTGCAGGCCGATGGAGTCGGCCAGGCCCAGGAAGCCCTGGGTGTCCTTGGGCAGGCAGACACCGCCGTAGGGGGCGCCGCCGCGGATGCCGTACAGCGGGTTGACGGAACCTTCCGCGGACCGTGCCACGGTCTGGGCGATGGGGTCCAGGTCCAGTCCCAGCTCCTGGCTCACGAGCCACATCTCGTTCCAGAAGCTGATCTTCGTGGCGTTGTAGATGTTGTGCGCGCACTTGACCAGTTCGGCCTCGGCCGGGTTCTCGAAGAACCGCAGGTCACCGCCGAACGGCTGGAGCAGCTCGCCGAGCCGTTCCCGGGTTCGCGCGCTGCGGGAGGCGACCACTGTCATCCACGGGTGCCGGAAGTCCTCGACCGCCGAGGCGGCCCGCAGGAACTCCGGGTTGCTCGCGACCGTGAACCCCTCGCCGGTTGTCCTGCCGGAGTGCTTCTCCAGCAAGGGCTGCACCAGGCTCTCCGCCGTGCCCGGCGGAACCGTCGAGCGCACCACCACGATGTGGGACTCGTACGACTCCCGCAGCGACTCGCCCACGGAGGCGGTGCCCGCCTCGAACGCGGAGAGGTCGTAGGCGTGTCCGACGTTGGGCGTCGGCAGCGTGAGGAAGACGAACGAGCTCGGCTCGGCACGCAGATCGAGCCTGCTGTGCGCGTCCAGGCCCTCCGAGCGGAGCACCTCCAGTCGCCGTTCGTCGACGTCGATGAACGTGACCTTGTGGCCTGCGTGGAGGAACCCCTTGCCTGTCGCCGTTCCCACGACGCCTGAGCCCACAACGAAGATTCGAGCCATCTGAAGCTGCCTCCTGTGATGTGTCCATCCGAGCAACACGCAAGGAAAGAGAACCGCCGCTGCGGCCTTGCGCCGGGATAGACGGGCAATTTCCTGGGCGGGTTCCGTCGGCAATGAGGAAGGCGGGACGAGAAGGCTCCCCCGGGAGGGTATTCACCAGGCAATTCACCACCCGAGCCACATCAAATACGCAGGTCAGGGCACGTTTAATAGTTCTTTACCAAAATGAGCAAACCCCAGAGTGCGAGGGCCGGAAGAGGTCGCCCGAGGAAACTGAAAAGCCCGACCGAACAGGCAAAACGGAACAAGTCGGGCCCCAATGGCCGGCGGGAAAACATTCTTTTGAACCCCCTGAAAGCAAATAGAATTCCGGCAGCGCGGGACGCAAAATCCCTTTGGAAATCGCGATGAATCAACCGGGATTTCGAAAGCGTTCCCTCTCGGAGCACCAGGGACGCCGGAGGTGCGTGCTCCACACATCCGGGCGAAGCCGTGGCGCCACATCGGCGCGATCCACGCGGTCCCACCTGCGGGTGCCGAGTCACGGCGACGCCCACATCGGCATGCGGGATGACGCTTCAAAGTCAACCCCCCGGGAAATAACGATCGAGTCGCGAAGTGATCGAGTGGCGCGTCGAATTGCTGCGGACGCCCCGACAACTCTCAAGCCCGGATGGCTTGTTGTTGGGCGTCCGCAGGCCGGTGAGAGCTAGTTGACCCTCTCCGCGCGGTGTTTGACCGCCTTCAGTTCCACCTCGGTCGGCAGTGACGTGAGGCCCGCCGAGTCACGGGCGTTCGTGAGGGCCTCCGCCGTCAGACGGGTCACCGTCTCTCCCGGGGCCGCGTGGGGCCGCAGGACGAGCTGGACCCGAGCCTCCGGGGACATGCGGTGGCCGGTCAGGGTCACCTGGGCGCGTTCCACGCCGTCCAGGCGGGCCGCCTCTCCCGCCACGGCGTTCTCCATGGCCCGGCCCCGAAGCAGGGCGCCCTGCCCGTCGCCCGTGTCGATCAGCACCTCGGTGAGGCGGCGCCGCCGGAGTGTGGCGGCCAGCCACCACAGGGCCAGGAGGACCACGGCGGCCAGGACGGCCAGCACCGTCGGCCACCACCAGCCGGCGTCCCGGAAGTGGGTGCGTTCGGCGTCGCTCAGCAGGACGTCGTGGCGGTCGCCGTGGATCCACCACGCCGGCCACCAGCCCCCCAGGCCCACGCCCAGTACCGAGCCGCCGACGCCGATCAGGACCAGGCCCACGAGGCCCAGCAGTACGCGGTTGACGACCCGTGCCATCCGCCCTCACCCCTTCCGGCCGGGGCGGGCGACCCGCACCGACAGAGCAAGCGGCCGGGACAGGCCGAGGCTCCTGACCGCGTCGGCGAGCACGTGGTCCAGGTCGGCCCGTACGTCGTCGAGTTCGCGGAAGTGGGAGACCGCGCGGACGTCGGCCCTGGTACGGGTCGTCCGGACCCTGACCGTCTGGACGCCGGACACCTCCATGGCCCGGTCGCGCAGCACCATCGCGGCGGCGGCCCGGTGCAGTCCCGCCCGGACATCGGCGTGCGCGCGCCGCATCGGCAGGACACCGCGCAGGCCGGGTGTGACGGCGAGGACGAACAGCCAGGCGCCGAGGAGCACCGCGACACCGGCGCCGACGAGGACCCAGATGTCGTCGAGGGGGCGTTGTGCGAGCTGCCTGGCGAGCGACCGTCGCCAGGCCATCGCGGGGCGGTGGGCGCGTACGGCGGCGATGTCGTAGAGGAACAAGCCCGCGCCGCAGAGGATCAGCAGCGCGAGGACGGCCGCGGGGACCCGGCGCGCCGACCAGAAGCGGCGGCCTCCATGGGCGTCGTCCGCGTGTCCGAGGGTGGGCAGGGGGTCGTAGCCGGAGGCGGACGAGGACCGTCCCGGTCCGTGGGCGCCGGTCGCCGTGTCGTCCGATTTCTCCAGCACCGGCAGTCGTCGGGTGTTCCCGGAGCCGTCGAAGCCCTGGGGCTCGCTCATCGCGTCCTCCCCTGTGCCTTCCCTGGTGCCGCGCCGTGCGGCGGTGCCAGATGCAGCCGCTCGATCTCGACGGCTACCTCCGGCACATCCATTCCCGCCAGTGCGTGTACCCGCGAAGCCACCCGGTCACGCACCGTCGCGCACAGGCCCCCGATATCGGAGGGGTACGGGAGTTCGAGGCTGATGCGGACACGGGCCCTGTCGTGGTGGACGACGACCGTGGCGTGCGGAGGTACCGCGTCCGGGGGCAGCCCGGCCAGCGCCTCACGGGCCGCCCGTGCGGCGATCTTCGCCACGACCCGGTCGGCGATCCGGGTCGCGCCGCGTTCCCCGGGCGGCACGACCGTCGGTGCCCTGCCGGGCGTACGGGGCTGTCCGGACCGCTCGTCACCGGACCGCCGCTCCGCACCGGACTGGTCCTCGGCCACGGGGCGTCACCGCCGTCTGTCGTCGCGCGTGCGGAAGAAGTCCCCCAGGTCCAGGTCTCCCTCCAGGAACCGGCCGACGACGAAGCCGAGGGCGCCCAGGGCCGCCACCAGCAGAAACGCGCCGAAGCCGCCGAAGTACCCGGCGAATCCCAGCGCCATTCCAGCGATCATGCCGATCACGGCGATATTCATGCTGCCCTGCCCTTCCCGGTCCCTTCCCGGTTCCGCCCCGGTACTTCCCGATGCCCCGAATCCGTCACTGCAGCCGCGGCTCGGGTTCCTCTTCCTCTTCCTCGGGCAGCTTGACGTCCGTCACCGCGATGTTGACCTCGACGACTTCCAGTCCGGTCATACGTTCGACAGTGGCGATGACGTTCTCCCGCACGGCCCGGGCGACCTCGCCGATCGAGAAGCCGTACTCGACGACGATCTCCAGGTCCAGGGCGGTCTGCACCTCGCCGACCTCGGCCTTCACTCCGCGGGAGACGGACTTCGAGGTGCCGCCCGGCACCCGGTCACGGACCGCGCCGAAGGTCCGGGACAGGCCACTGCCCATGGCGTGCACACCGGGGACGTCACGGGCGGCGAGCCCTGCGATCTTCTCGACGACTCCGTCGGCGATCGTGGTGCGCCCCCGGTCGGCCGGGTCACCCCCGCCGCGCTTGGTGACGTTCGGTTTCCGGGACTGGGCGGACTGCGGGGCGGCGCCCTGGTCGTCGGGCTGCTCGGGCCGGTTCCGCCGGGTCATGTCGGTCATCGCCGTACCTCCCTGCCGGTCGTCCCCCACGACCCACAGTAGGTGCGGACGCGCGGACGCGCGCCGGGGATGCGGCAGGCAGGCGACAGGGGGACACCCGTGCGATGCGGGTGCGGTACAAGTGCGGTGCAGGTGTGGGCCGACGGCCCGAGCGGCACCGGAGGGTGCTGAGGGCGCGCCCTCCGGTGTCGCGGTCGGTCGCGGTGAGTCGCGGTCAGTCGCCGACGCCTGCCAGGTCCCGCAGTCGGCGGGCCTGGGACGCGCGCTCGGCGGTGCGCTGTTCGTCGTACGTCCGGCCGTGGGCGCCGCGCAGCAGCGCCTTCGTCTCGACGAGGGCGTCCCGGGGCGCGGCGAGCAGCGCGGCGGTCAGGTCGCGCACGGCGTCGTCGAGCAACTCGGCCGGTACGGCGGTGTTGGCGAGGCCCGTGTTCACGGCCTCCTCGGCGCCGACGAAGCGGCCGGTCGCGCAGATCTCCAGCGCGCGGGCGTAGCCGACGAGGCCGACGAGCGGGTGAGTGCCCGTCAGGTCGGGGACGAGGCCGAGGCTGGTCTCGCGCATCGCGAACTGCACGTCGTCGGCGACGACGCGCAGGTCACAGGCGAGCGCCAGCTGGAAGCCGGCGCCGACGGCGTGGCCCTGGACGGCGGCGACAGACACGAGGTCACTGCGCCGCCACCAGGTGAAGCCCTCCTGATACCCGGCGATGGCCGCGTCGAGCGTGGCGTCGTCACTGCGTGCGAGGTCGATGAAAGACGGCTCGCCGTCGAACCCCTCGGGCGTGAACGCCTGCCGGTCGAGCCCGGCGGAGAACGACTTGCCCTCGGCGCGCAGCACGACGACACGCACGGTGCCCGGCAGCAGCCGACCGGCCTCGGCCAGCGCCCGCCACAGAGCGGGGCTCTGCGCGTTGCGCTTGGCCGGGTTGGTCAGCGTCACCGTGGCGACCGTGTCGTCGACGGTGAGCCGTACGCCGTCCTTGTCGAGTGCGGAAACTTCGGGACCTTGACCAACAACGTCCTGGTCGAACGAAGCCATGGGGCGCCTCCGATGAGTGCGGTCGGATCAGGTGCGTACCCCAAGTGGGACACACCTAAGTGACTGCACAGTAACCACCCGCCCGGTCAGCCGACCGACCGGGTGGTCACCATCGAAGCCGACGAGTCGCCGGGGATCAGGCCGAAGCGGCCTTCTTGCCCCGTGTCGCCCCGCCCCGGCCACGGAGCGTGACGCCCGACTCGCTGAGCATCCGGTGTACGAAGCCATACGAGCGACCGGTTTCTTCGGCCAGCGCTCGAATGCTCGCACCGGAGTCGTACTTCTTCTTCAGGTCTGCCGCGAGCTTGTCGCGCGCGGCGCCGGTTACCCGGCTGCCCTTCTTCAGAGTCTCGGCCACCCGTGCCTCCTCGTGGGAAGTGCGCTCTGGTCCTCTCATGATCACCCCTCAAGCGCCTCATGGCCACCCATTCGGCAAGGTCCGTGCGACAAGGTTTTGACGACGGGAGCGCGTCCCCACAAGCGGAATTAGTGGTTCCATAGTCGGCTGTCCGTACGGCCGAACGAGTCGCTCCGTGAAATGCCTGGTCAGGAACGTGCGACGGCCGGGCCCTTGTCGATGAAGGGCCCGGCCGTGAAATGGATGTAGGACACACCTCGATATGAGGAGATCTCACTCAGATGATGGATCACCGATCGGCCGAATGATCCAGACGAAGTGGATCAGCGATTCGATCAAGTGCTCCGGCCGTCGGGAGCGACCGTCGGCCGGGGCCGGACGACCGGTCAGGCGAGGGCCACCAGGTCCGCGTAGTCGGCTCCCCACAGGTCCTCGACCCCGTCCGGCAGCAGGATGATCCGCTCCGGCTGGAGCGCGTGCACAGCGCCCTCGTCGTGGGTGACGAGGACGACGGCGCCCTTGTACGTGCGCAGCGCGCCGAGGATCTCCTCGCGGCTGGCCGGGTCGAGGTTGTTCGTCGGCTCGTCGAGCAGGAGCACGTTCGCGGAGGAGACCACGAGGGTCGCGAGCGCGAGGCGCGTCTTCTCGCCGCCGGAGAGGACCCCGGCGGGCTTGTCGACGTCGTCGCCGGAGAACAGGAACGAGCCGAGCGTCTTGCGGACCTCGACCAGGTCCAGGTCGGGGTTGGCGGAACGCATGTTCTCCAGGACCGAGCGCTCGGGGTCGAGGGTCTCGTGCTCCTGCGCGTAGTACCCGAGCTTGAGTCCGTGGCCCTTCACGACCTCGCCGGTGTCGGGCGTCTCCACTCCGCCGAGGAGGCGCAGGAGGGTCGTCTTGCCGGCGCCGTTGAGGCCGAGGATGACGACCCTGGAACCCTTGTCGATGGCCAGGTCGACGTCGGTGAAGATCTCCAGGGAGCCGTACGACTTCGACAGGCCCTCGGCCATCAGCGGGGTCTTGCCGCAGGGGGCGGGCTCCGGGAAACGCAGCTTGGCGACCTTGTCGGAGACACGCACCGCGTCGAGCCCGGCGAGGAGCCGGTCGGCGCGCTTGGCCATGTTCTGCGCGGCGACCGTCTTGGTGGCCTTGGCGCGCATCTTGTCGGCCTGCGCGTTCAGCGCGGCGGCCTTCTTCTCGGCGTTCTGGCGCTCGCGCTTGCGGCGCTTCTCGTCGGCCTCGCGCTGCTGCTGGTAGAGCTTCCAGCCCATGTTGTAGACGTCGATCTGGGCCCGGTTGGCGTCCAGGTAGAACACCTTGTTGACGACCGTCTCGACCAGTTCGACGTCGTGGGAGATCACGATGAAGCCGCCGCGGTAGGTCTTCAGGTAGTCGCGCAGCCAGGCGATGGAGTCCGCGTCGAGGTGGTTGGTCGGCTCGTCGAGCAGCAGGGTGTCCGCGTCCGAGAACAGGATGCGGGCCAGCTCGATACGGCGGCGCTGACCGCCGGAGAGCGTGTGCAGGGGCTGGGCGAGCACCCGGTCGGGCAGGTTGAGCGCGGCGGCGATGGTGGCGGCCTCGGCCTCGGCGGAGTAGCCGCCCTTGGTGAGGAACTCCGTCTCCTGGCGCTCGTACTGCCGCATGGCCTTCTCGCGGGTGGCGCCCGAGCCGTTGGCGATGCGCTGTTCGTTCTCGCGCATCTTGCGGATCAGGACGTCGAGTCCGCGCGCGGAGAGGATGCGGTCGGTCGCCAGTACGTCCAGGTCGCCGGTGCGGGGGTCCTGGGGGAGGTAGCCGACCTCGCCGGAGCGGGCGATCTGGCCCGCGGCGGGGATGCCCTCGCCCGCGAGGACCTTGGTGAGGGTCGTCTTGCCGGCGCCGTTGCGGCCGACGAGGCCGATGCGGTCGCCCTTGGTGATGCGGAAGGTGGCGGACTCGATGAGGACACGGGCGCCGGCGCGCAGCTCGATACCGGAGGCGGAGATCACGGACAGACTCCAGGGCGGGGTGTGGGCGGGGTGGGCGGCTGAGGACGTTCCCGCCGTCTAATGCGCGAGGAGACAGGCCATGGGGGCAGTCTAACGGGGTCGTGCAAGCACTTTCTCTGCGCTCGGGTGTTCGGCACGGGTCGCCCGTTCGGCCCTGCGTCCGGCGTCGCAGCTCAGGCGGCGTACGGGGACGACGTCACGCGGTTCCACGGCGGTTGCGGTCCCGGCACCTCCGGGGAAGGGGTGCCGGGCTGCTCGCCGGGGCGTTGTCAGTGGTCGGTGCAAGACTTGGCGCAGGCCGGTTCTTTCAGCTTTCAGTTTCCTGTTTCCGGCTACGGGCTACCGGTCTCCGGCAGGGGGACCCGAGGGAGTGATGGGCATGGCAGGCACGGGCGGCGGACGTCCCAGCGTCTATCCGACACTGGTGTACGCGGACGCGAAAGCGGCGATCCGGCAGCTCACGGAGGCGTTCGGCTTCACCGAGGCGTCGGTGTACGAGGGGGAGGACGGCTCGGTGATGCACGCCGAGCTGGTGCAGGGCAACGGCGCGGTGATGCTCGGCTCGAAGGGCCGCGGCGGCGTCTTCGACACGGCGATGAAGGACGCGGGCCCCTGCGGGGTGTACGTCGTCGTGGACGACGTCGACGCACACCACCAGCAGGCCGTGGAACACGGCGCGGAGATCCTGATGCCCCCGACCGACCAGGACTACGGCTCGCGCGACTACATGGCACGCGACATCGAGGGCAACATCTGGAGCTTCGGCACGTACACGCCGGAGATACAGGCCTGAGTCAAGTTCGGGCCTGAGTCAGGTTCGGGCCTGAGTAGGGTTCAGGCCTGAGCCTCTCCCCCTGACCTTCTCTCTCCGCGCCGGAGAGCCGGCTGCTAGCTGCCTCCGGTGTGCACCCGGAAGGCGGCCCGGCGGACGGCCTTGGCGAGGGCCGGGTCGGGGTGGGCGGCGGCGAGGGCGACCAGGACCTGGACGGTGCGGGGGTGGCCGACCGCGCTGACCTCGTCGAGGAGCGCGGGGATGGTGGGCTGCACCGCGGACTCCAGATGCCGTACGAGCAGCGGCGCCTCGCCGTGGTCGGCGACGGCGGCGGCGGTGTCGACCCACATCCAGGTGGCCTCCTCGCGGGTGAGCACCTCGTGGGCGTCCTCGGGGTCGATCCCGTCGTGCTCGGCCAGCCAGAGCAGGGCGTAGGGCCGCAGCGGGTTCTTCTCCGCCACGGCGCGCACGTCGGGCTCGGCGGGGCCGCCGACCACGCGCAGCGCCTCGAAGGCGAGTCCGCGCAGCAGGGCGTCCTCGCCGCGGGCGGCGTCGAGGAGTTCGGCGACGGCGCTGCCGACGGGGCGGGCGGCGAGCCAGGCCCGGTATTCGGCGCGGGCCGCGTTGGGGCGCAGTTGGGAGCAGCCGCGGAGCATGTCCTCGGCGTTCTGCTCGATGTTGCCGGCCGGGCTCTGCGCGGCGACACAGATCTGCTCCAGCTTGACCCACACCGCCCAGCTGCCGAGCGGGGTGAGCGTGGCGTGGCCGTCGCCGTAGGTGAGGGCGCCGACGGAGGCCAGGGCGTGCAGCGCCCAGTCGAGGAGGGGGGCGAGCGGGGTGTCGGCGGCGGGTGGCGCCTCGGACTGCTGCGGCAGCGGCTCGGGCTGGGGGCCGTACGGGATCTCGCAGCGCTCGGTGCGCAGTTCCGTGACCCGTTGCTCCAGGAGGTCCAGGAGCTGCTCCATGGGGACGGGCCCCGCGGACAGCTGGAGGAAGGAGAGCACCTGGGGCATCGCGGAGACGACCTCGGCGACGGCGGCGGGCTCGTGGTCCGCGGCCTCCGGGTGGGCGATCGACCAGGCGTCGAAGAGGGCGACCCAGCCGCGCAGTACGGCGCTGTCGTCGCGGTTCCAGGCGCGCAGCCGCCAGCCGGGGCGCGCGACGTCGCCGTGCACCTCGACGAGTCCGGCGAGCCGGGCGGTGTCCCAGTCGTGGCGGACCTGGTCCGGGGTCAGCCCCAGTTCGGCGGCGGCCCGTTCGGCGGTCGCGTCGGACAGGGTTCCCCTGCCGTCGGAGGACCCGCCGTCGTGGCCGGGCCGGAGTGAGGGGTCGGCCCAGCGGGCGACGCGGGCGGCGCCGGCCAGCCCGGAGCGGGCCATTCTGGCCAGTTCCGCCGGGGCGGGTGTGCCCTCGGGCGGACGCGGGGCGGGGCGGCGCGAGCGCCGCTGGTTCATCGCTCGTGGGGCGGCGGCCAGGGGTCGCGGGCGGACAAGTCGAAGCCTGGAGTCGCGCGGGATACGGGACGTCACGGGTGCAGTCTTCCGGTTGACGGTCCGAAAACCCAAACGGAATGTCACGGCGGGCCACAGGGCTGGCCAACGGAGGCGGTTCGGGCAAGGGTCCAGGGGGGTGTTCAAGCCAGTGGTCCAGACTTAAACGGAAGGGGAGGCATGGTCCGGCGACAGGTGGGCAGGGGGCTTCGGACCTGGCGTTTCGCCCGGCTGGGCACTGCCGGGACAGCCGAGGCGGAGCGGCCGGGTTCCCGCGTGACCGGGGGTGTCGTCTACATCAGCGGGGTGAGGAAGCGGCGCAGGATTTCCTCGTAGGTCGCCGGGTCCGCGTTCCACATCGCGCCGTGCGGGGCGTCCCGGACCTGGTGCAGGGTGATCAGGTCGGGCCGGCCGGCCGCGAGGCGGCGGGACGGGGTCCAGGGGGCGATCGTGTCGGCGGGGCCGTGGAAGATCAGGACCGGGACGGTGAGCCGGGCGGGGTCGGCGGCCCGGTCGATGCGGTCGCCGTGCAGACCGGTGCGGCCCTGGGCGGCGCGCACGGCCAGCGGGAGCAGCGGGCCCGGGGTGCGGCGGGCGGTGGCGAGGGCGCGCAGCGTGGTCTCCCAGTTGAGCACCGGCGAGTCCAGTACCAGCCCGGAGACCCGGGCGCGCAGCGCGGAGTGGGCGGCGGCCCGCAGGGCCATGGTGGCGCCGGTGGACCAGCCGTACAGGACGACGTGCTCGGCGCCGTGGCTCAGTGCGTACCGCATCGCCGCGTCGAGGTCACGCCACTCGGTCTCGCCGAGGTGGCACAGGCCGTCCTGGGGCCGGGGCGCTCCGGCATCGCCCCGGTAGGCGAGGTCGAGGACCGGGAACTGGTGGCCGTGCAGGAAGGGCAGGACGTTGAGGGGGTGCTCGCGGGTGGTGCCGAGGCCGTGCACGGTGATCACCCAGGTGGTGCGGGCGCCGGGCACGAACCAGGCGGGCAGCGCGCCGAGTTCACCGGGGATCCCGATGTCGCGGTGGTCGAGGCCGAGCGCGGTGCCGGGGTCGCCGACGTGCACGTTGGGGGTGAGCCAGACCCTGTCGCGGGTTGCCAGGGTGCCGTGGGTGACGCGTTCGAGGCGGCGTACGACGGTGTCGGCGGAGTGGGCCGCGTGGTTCAGGACGGGGCCGACGACGGCGTGGGTCCCGTCACCGGCGAGGCCGTAGGTGCCGGGGCGCTGGGAGGCCAGGGCGCGGGTGAGTACGACCCGGCCGGCGGCGGTGGCGTGCACGGTGAGCCGGGGCTCGGAGGGCAGCGGCCTGCCCGGGGGCGCCTTGAGGGCGGCGTCGCTGGCGTAGCGGCCGGCGGCGACACTGGCGGCGCCGGCTGCCAGGGCTGCGGTGACGGCAGCGGCCGTCGCGGTGACTGGACGCACGGACCCAGTCTCGTTGCGGAGCGCTCCGACGGCCAGCGGGAGGACGGGGCGGGAGTGCGGCCCCTCCCCCGCCGCACCCG
>NZ_LIQQ01000160.1 GCF_001418565.1 Streptomyces graminilatus
CCCGCACCCTCCCCGGCCGAGCGCGCCGCCCCGGGCCGCCGTACGCCGCGCGGGGCCCGGTTCGCCGGGTCCGCCGCCGCGGCCAAGCAGGCGGCGCCCGTACGGGAGGCCTTGGACGAGGAGGCCCGGCACGACACCATCGACACCGTCCGCACCCTCGTACGACTGCGCGGCGAGGGCCGCAGCGGTGAGGCGCACGCGCTGCTCGTCGAGGCCTCGCACTGGCCCGCCGCCCGTTTTCCGCTGCTCGCCGCCGAGCTGAACCGCGCCGGGCTCGGCGCCGACTGGGCCACCCTGCTCTGGGAGGCCGCCTCCCTGCCCGCCGACCGGCTGGTCGCCGCCGCCGACGCGCTCGTCG
Organism: Streptomyces graminilatus; assembly: GCF_001418565.1. Taxonomy (GTDB): domain Bacteria; phylum Actinomycetota; class Actinomycetes; order Streptomycetales; family Streptomycetaceae; genus Streptomyces; species Streptomyces graminilatus. The sequence continues at coordinate 359 of NZ_LIQQ01000160.1, forward strand.
CGGCCGGGCGGACCACAGACGGCGAGCAGATGCTGCGCCAGGGCATCGTGCGGCCGGCGCGGGAAGTGGGCGAGGCCGTGCTCCGCCTCGCCGAGGAGGGCAGACCGCGCGAGGTGCGTGCCCTGCTCGACGCGTACGTCCGGGTCCGCACCCCCGAGGAGGCCGCCCGCTGCGTCGCCGCCGACCCCCAGCGCCTCGTGCCGCTGCTCCTGGAGGCGGCCCGGGGTGCCTCCGAGGACCGGTACTGGGATCTGGTGCACGCACTCCGGGTCGCGGGGCACAGCACGTGACCCGGCCGGCCGCGACTCGCCCACCGGAGTGTGAAACGTGATCGACTCGGCGGGTTAACGGCGATGGTCTTGGCAAGGCTCTTCCCGAGGCTTACTTTCAGCCCCTACGACCTCTTTCCGCGGGTGTAGAGCCTTTCTGACGTCCAGCCGAAGGAGCAGGTCATGGCCAATGTCGTACGTGCCGCTCTGGTCCAGGCCACCTGGACCGGTGACACCGAGTCCATGGTCGCCAAGCACGTGGAACACGCCCGCGAGGCCGCCCGGCAGGGCGCCAGGGTGATCGGATTCCAGGAAGTCTTCAACGCGCCCTACTTCTGCCAGGTCCAGGAGCCCGAGCACTACCGCTGGGCCGAGCCGGTGCCCGACGGGCCGACCGTCGTTCGTATGCAGGAGCTGGCCCGCGAGACCGGCATGGTCATCGTCGTGCCCGTGTTCGAGATCGAGCAGTCCGGCTTCTACTACAACACCGCTGCCGTGATCGACGCCGACGGCACCTACCTCGGCAAATACCGCAAGCACCACATTCCGCAGGTCAAGGGGTTCTGGGAGAAGTACTACTTCAAACCCGGCAACCTCGGCTGGCCCGTCTTCGAGACGGCCGTGGGCAAGGTCGGCGTCTACATCTGCTACGACCGGCACTTCCCGGAGGGCTGGCGCCAGCTCGGTCTGAACGGCGCGCAGCTCGTCTACAACCCGTCCGCGACGCACCGGGGCCTCTCCGCCCACCTGTGGCAGTTGGAGCAGCCCGCGGCGGCCGTCGCCAACGAGTACTTCGTCGCCGCGATCAACCGCGTCGGCCAGGAGGAGTACGGGGACAACGACTTCTACGGGACGTCGTACTTCGTGAACCCGCGCGGCCAGTTCGTCGGCGAGGTCGCGAGCGACAAGGACGAGGAACTCGTCGTACGGGATCTCGATTTCGGCCTCATCGAGGAGGTCCGGCAGCAGTGGGCCTTCTACCGGGACCGGCGGCCGGACGCGTACGAAGGGCTGGTGCGGCCGTGAGCGATCTGTACGGGCGGCACAAGGCGGTCCTCCCGGACTGGCTCGCCCTCTACTACGACGACCCGATCGAGATCACGCACGGCGAGGGCCGGTACGTGTGGGACGCGGCCGGGAAGCGGTACCTCGACTTCTTCGGCGGCATCCTGACCACGATGACCGCGCACGCGCTGCCAGAGGTGACCAAGGCGGTGAGCGAGCAGGCCGGGCGGATCATCCATTCGTCCACGCTCTACCTCAACCGGCCGATGGTCGAACTCGCCGAGCGCGTCGCCGAGTTGTCCGGCATCCCGGACGCCCGCGTCTTCTTCACCACCTCCGGCACGGAGGCCAACGACACGGCGCTGCTCCTGGCCACCTCCTACCGGCGCAGCAACCAGATCCTGGCCATGCGCAACAGCTACCACGGCCGTTCCTTCAGCACGGTCGGCATCACCGGCAACAAGGGCTGGTCCCCGACCTCCCTCTCCCCGCTCCAGACCCTGTACGTCCACGGCGGCGTCCGCACCCGTGGTCCGTACGCCGAGCTGAGCGACGCCGAGTTCATCGCTGCCTGCGTCGCCGACCTGGAGGACCTGCTCGGCCACGTCCGCCCGCCCGCGGCCCTCATCGCCGAACCCATCCAGGGCGTCGGCGGCTTCACCTCGCCGCCCGACGGGCTGTACGCGGCCTTCCGGCGCGTCCTCCAGGAACGCGGCGTCCTGTGGATCGCCGACGAGGTACAGACCGGCTGGGGGCGTACGGGTGAGCACTTCTGGGGCTGGCAGGCGCACGCTCAGAACGGTCCGCCGGACATCATCACCTTCGCCAAGGGCATCGGCAACGGCATGTCCATCGGCGGGGTCGTGGCCCGCGCCGAGATCATGAACTGCCTCGACGCCAACTCCATCTCGACCTTCGGCGGCACCCAGATCACCATGGCGGCAGGCCTCGCCAACCTCACGTACCTGCTGGAACACGACCTCCAGGGCAACGCCCGGCGCGTCGGCGGGCTCCTCATCGAGCGGCTGCGGGCCGTCGCCGCGCGGCTTCCGGGCGTACGGGAGGTCCGTGGGCGCGGGCTGATGATCGGCGTCGAGCTGGTGAAACCGGGCACCGACACCGCCGACCCGGAGACCGCCGCCGCCGTGCTCGAAGCGGCCCGGGAGGAGGGGCTGCTCCTCGGCAAGGGCGGCGGCCACAACACCAGCGCGCTGCGTATCGCGCCGCCGCTGTCCCTCACCGTCGCGGAGGCCGAGGAGGGCGCCGCGATCCTCGAACGCGCTCTGCGGAGCCGCGTCCAGTAACACCACGGCAGGACCACAGCAAGGAAGTCGGCCCCATGCTCATGACCACCACCTTGGAACCCGCTCTGTCGGTCCGCCAGGTCCTCGGCCTGGAGCGGGTGCTCGCCGGGGAGCCCGAGGTGGTGGCCGGCGCCGGCCAGCTCGACCGGGCCGTGCGCTGGGTGCATGTGGCCGAGGCCGCCGACGTCGGTGTGATGCTCAGCGGCGGCGAGATGATCCTCACGACCGGCGTGCTGCTCGCGGGGGACGAGGAGGCCCAGGCCGAGTACATCCGCTCGCTCCACCGCGCGGAGGCCGCCGCCGTCGTCCTCGGGCTCGGGCGGGCCTTCCCGGCGCCGCCGGACGTCATGCGGCGGGCCGCCGAGCGGTGCGGGCTGCCGATGGTGGTGCTGCACCGGCCGTTCCCCTTCGCGGAGCTGACGGAGGAGGTCCAGTCCCGGCTGGTACGGCGGAAGTTCGCCGCCGTGAGCCTGTCCGAGTCCGTACGGACCGCCCTCACGGGGCTGATCACGAGCGGCGCCCCGCTTCAGCACCTCCTCGACGAGGTCGCCTCGCACAGCGCCTGCCCCGTCGTCATCACCAACCTCGCCCATCGCGTCCTCGCCACGTCGGGGGAGCGGTCGGCCGTCGACGACGTGCTGCGGGACTGGGAACGCATCTCCCGGCAGGCCGGCGGGAGCGAGGGCGACGGATGGATCCGGGCCGAGCTGGGCGGGCGCGGAGAACGCTGGGGGCGGATCGTGCTCTGCGGATACCGCGGCGACGCCGCGACCGGACGGCTGCTCGCCGACCGGGCCGCCGAGGCACTCGTCCTGCACCGCATGCTCGGGGGCTCCGTGCACACCTGGGAGGAGCAGTCCGCCCAGAGCCTGCTCACGGACCTGGTGAGCGGTGTCGTACCGGCCAGGCAACTACTGCCCCGCGCGCGGGCCGCCGGTCTGCCCGTCAACCGGCGGACCTTCGTGCCGCTCGTCGTGCGGGACGGTGAACCCGCCGAACTCGACCGTGTACTGCGGCTGTTGGGCCTGTCGGGGCTGGTCGCCGAGCTGGCCGACGACGCCACCGCCGTGCTGCTCAGCCTCGCCCGGGACCAGGACGCCAAGGCGCTGGCCGCGCATTTCGCGCTCCGCCTGCGGACCGAGACCGGCGGGGGCCGGACCGTCGTGGCCGCCGCCGAGGCCCTCGCCAACTGGGACGACGTACCCGCCGGACTGCGCGAGGCGCTGCACGTCGCCGCCGCTGTCGCGGACACCCCGGCGGGGCAGGAACTGCCGGTGCTGGTGCACCTGAGGGACGTACGGCTGCGCGGGCTCGTCAGGCTGCTCCGGGACGATCCGCACGTACAGGCGTTCGCGGAGCGGGAGCTGGACGGGCTGCTGTGCGCGGCCGGGGCCGACTCCGAACTGCTGCCCGTACTGCGGACCTATCTCGCCACCGGACGCAACAAATCACGTACCGCGCAACTGCACCATGTCTCGCGGCCCGCGCTCTACCGTCGGCTGGAAGCGATAGAGACGCGGCTCGGGGTCGATCTCGACGACTTCGAACAGGCCGCCTCCGTGCATATCGCGCTCCTCGCGCACGACGCCCAGCAAGGCCGATGACCGCACGCTCCATCGGATCCCCAGTGGGCCGTCTTACCGCTTTGAAACATCAAAGGACCTGGGAAAACAGTGGTGAAACATGGGCCGACGTCAGGGTGACACCGTGGAACGCCGAACGTCCGCAGGCGTGACACCGTGCAACTCAATCCCGATCTCCGGGCTTCCTAGGCTCGCCGTACACCGAGTGACCGGAGGTCCCGATGAGCAGGGTGATTCGCGCCGCCATTTTCCAGACCGCCTGGACGGGCGACAAGGAGTCGATGATCCAGGTCCACGAGCAGGCGGTCCGCGACGCCGCGGCCCAGGGTGCTCAAGTCATGTGCTTCCAGGAGCTGTTCTACGGACCGTACTTCTGCCAGGTCCAGGACAAGGCGTTCTACGAGTACGCCGAGCAGATCCCCGACGGCCCGATCGTCAAGCGCTTCCAGGCGCTCGCCAAGGAACTGGGCATCGTCCTCGTCCTGCCGATGTACGAGGAGGAGCAGCCCGGCGTCCTCTACAACACGGCCGCCGTGATCGACGCCGACGGCTCGTACCTCGGCAAGTACCGCAAGCACCACATCCCGCAGGTCGCCGGCTTCTGGGAGAAGTTCTACTTCCGCCCGGGGAACGCGGGCTGGCCGGTCTTCGAGACCGCCGTCGGCAAGATCGGCGTCTACATCTGCTACGACCGGCACTTCCCGGAGGGCTGGCGTGCGCTGGGCCTCGAAGGCGCCGAGATCGTCTTCAACCCGTCGGCCACCTCACGCGGTCTGTCCGCCTACCTGTGGCAGTTGGAGCAGCCGGCGGCGGCCGTCGCCAACGAGTACTTCGTCGGTGCGATCAACCGGGTCGGCGTCGAGGAACTCGGCGACAACGACTTCTACGGGACCTCGTACTTCGTGGACCCGGAGGCCCAGTTCGTCGGCGAGGTGGCGAGCGACAAGGAGACCGAACTCGTCGTCCGCGACCTGGACCTCAACAAGCTCCGCGAGGTCCGCGACCGCTGGCAGTTCTTCCGCGACCGCCGCCCGGACGCGTACGGCCCGCTCACGGCCCCTTAATAGCAGACGACCACACCCGCGCCCCGCTTTTAGGGGCGCGGGGAACTGCGCGACCAGCCACACACAACCCGCACCTGTGAGACAACCCGAACGGAGCGTGAACCATGGCCGGCCGAACCCTCATCCGCGGCGGACTAGTCATCACCGCGTCCGACGAGATCCACGCCGATGTCCTGATCGAGGACGGCCGCATCGCCGCCCTTGCCACCAGCGGAAGCGCCACCGCCGAAGCTTGGACGGCCGAGCGGACGATAGACGCCACCGGGAAATACGTCATCCCCGGCGGCGTCGACGCGCACACCCACATGGAACTGCCGTTCGGCGGTACGGCCGCCTCGGACACCTTCGAGACCGGCACCCGGGCCGCCGCCTGGGGCGGTACGACCACGATCATCGACTTCGCCGTGCAGAGCGTCGGCAAGTCGCTGCGCGACGGACTCGACACCTGGAACGCCAAGGCCGACGGCAACTGCGCCATCGACTACGCCTTCCACATGATCGTCTCCGACGTGAACCAGGACACGCTCAAGGAGATGGACCTGCTGGTCGAGGAGGGTGTCACCTCCTTCAAGCAGTTCATGGCCTACCCGGGCGTCTTCTACAGCGACGACGGCCAGATCCTGCGCGCCATGCAGCGCTCCGCCGAGAACGGCGGCCTGATCATGATGCACGCCGAGAACGGCATCGCGATCGACGTCCTCGTCGAACAGGCCCTCGCCCGGGGCGAGACCGACCCCCGCTACCACGGCGAGGTCCGCAAGGCCCTCCTGGAAGCCGAGGCCACGCACCGCGCCATCAAGCTGGCGCAGGTCGCCGGAGCGCCCCTGTACGTCGTCCACGTCTCGGCGCAGGAGGCGGTCGCCGAGCTGGCCAGGGCGCGCGACGAGGGGCTCAACGTCTTCGGCGAGACCTGCCCGCAGTACCTGTTCCTGTCCACCGACAACCTCGCCGAGCCGGACTTCGAGGGCGCGAAGTACGTGTGCAGCACGCCCCTTCGCCCCAAGGACCACCAGGCCGCACTGTGGAGGGGACTGCGCACCAACGACCTCCAGGTCGTCTCCACGGACCACTGCCCGTTCTGCTTCGAGGGCCAGAAGGAGCTGGGCCGCGGCGACTTCTCGAAGATCCCCAACGGGCTCCCGGGCGTCGAGAACCGCATGGACCTCCTCCACCAGGCCGTCGTCGACGGGCACATCACCCGCCGCCGCTGGATCGAGATCGCCTGCGCCACCCCGGCCCGGATGTTCGGCCTCTACCCGAAGAAGGGCACCATCGCCCCGGGCGCCGACGCCGACGTCGTCATCTACGACCCGGCGGCCGAGCAGACCGTCTCCGCCGCCACGCACCACATGAACGTCGACTACTCGGCGTACGAGGGCAAGCGGCTCACCGGCCGTGTCGAGACCGTCCTCTCGCGCGGCGAACTCGTCATCACCGAGCGGGAGTTCACCGGACGCGCGGGTCACGGCGTCTACACCCCCCGCTCCACCTGCCAGTACCTGACCTGAACTAGGAGCAGCGCTCATGGACTTCGGACTCGTCCTGCAGACCGACCCGCCGGCCTCGCGTGTCATCGAGCTGATGAAGCGCGCGGAGGGCAACGGCTTCACGTACGGCTGGACCTTCGACTCCGCCGTGCTGTGGCAGGAACCGTTCGTGATCTACAGTCAGATCCTGTCCAGCACCGAGAAGTTGACGGTCGGCCCGATGGTCACCAACCCGGGCACCCGCACCTGGGAGGTCACCGCCTCCACCTTCGCCACCCTCAACGACATGTTCGGCAACCGCACGGTGTGCGGCATCGGCCGCGGCGACTCCGCGATGCGCGTCGCGGGCCGTACGCCCAACACGCTGGCCCGGATCAGCGGCGCGATGAAGGTCATCCGCTCGCTCGGCCGGGGCGACGAGGCCGACCTCGGCGGGGCGGTCGTCAAGTTCCCCTGGGTGAAGCCGGGCGCCGAACTCCCCGTCTGGATGGCCGCGTACGGTCCCAAGGCGCTCAAGATGACCGGCGAGGAGGCCGACGGGTTCATCCTCCAGCTCTCCGACCTCTATCTGACCGAGTACATGGTCAAGGCGGTGAAGGACGCGGCCGTCGCCGCCGGACGCGACCCGTCCGAGGTGAAGATCTGCGTCGCCGCCCCCGCGTACATCACCGAGGACGACTCGCCCGAGGCGCTCGCCCACGCCCGCGACCAGTGCCGCTGGTTCGGCGGGATGGTCGGCAACCACGTCGCCGACCTGGTCTCGAAGTACGGCGAACACTCCGCCGCCGTACCCGAGGAGCTCACCGACTACATCAAGGCCCGAGAGGGCTACGACTACTCCCACCACGGACGGGCCGACAACCCCGACACCCAGTTCGTGCCGGACGAGATCGTCGACCGGTTCTGCGTCATCGGCACCCCCGAGGCGCACATCGCGAAGCTCAACAGGCTGCGTGAGCTGGGCGTCGACCAGTTCGCCGTCTACGACATGCACGACGCGCAGGAGAAGGTCATCGACACCTACGGGTCGACGGTGATCCCGGCCGTCAACGCCTGACGACGTACACCACTGCCGTGTTACGTCCCCACCAACTCCCCCTCCTCGGTGTTCAGGTTGCCGAGGAGGGGGTCAGGACACCTCCCGGTGTCCTGTGCGCGTCCCCCAACGCGCCGCCCGCACGGCCTTTCCCGCCCACCTCATTGATTGGCCTGCCCATGCCCGACACCGCTCCCACGGCCATACCGCCGACCTCCCAACTCACCCTCGCCGACGGCCGGGTGGAGATCTCCCCCGACGGTCCCGCGCCCAGCGGGCCGTACGCCAACGAGGACCTGCTGCCGGTTCCGGTCGAGAAGCGCACCTGGAACACGTACAACTTCTCGGCTCTCTGGGTGGGCATGGCCCACAACACGGCTTCCTGGACCCTCGCTTCGGGTCTGATCGCCGTGGGCATGGACTGGAAGCAGGCCGTGCTCACGATCGCCCTGGCGAACGTGATCGTGCTCATCCCGATGCTGCTCACCGGGCACGCCGGGCCCAAGTACGGCATCCCGTTCCCGGTCTTCGCCCGCGCCTCCTTCGGGGTGCGCGGCGCCAACCTCCCCGCTGTCGTACGGGCGTTGGTGGCATGCGGCTGGTTCGGCATCCAGACCTGGATCGGCGGCGAGGCGATCTACTTCCTCGCCGGGAAGCTCATCGGCAACGGCTGGAGCGACGCCGCGAAGATCGGCGGCTTCGCCTGGACGATGTGGCTGTCCTTCGCCATCTTCTGGGCGCTCCAGGTCGCCATCATCTACCGGGGCATGGAGACGATCCGCCGCTTCGAGAACTGGGCCGCGCCCTTCGTGCTGCTCGGCGCCGGTGTGATGCTGTGGTGGATGGCGAGCAAGGCCGGCGGCTTCGGCCCGCTGCTCGACCAGCCCTCCAAGGTGGGCTGGGGCCCGGACTTCTGGAAGATCTTCGCGCCCGCCCTCATGGGCATGATCGGCTTCTGGTCCACGCTGTCCCTGAACATCCCGGACTTCACCCGCTACGGCAAGAGCCAGAAGGCCCAGACATGGGGTCAGGCGCTGGGCCTGCCCACCACCATGACACTGTTCGCGTTCCTGTCCGTCATGGTCACCTCGGGCTCGCAGGCCGTGTACGGCCAGGCCATCTGGGACCCGGTACAGCTCGCCGCCAAGACCGACAACGTCTTCGGGCTGCTGTTCGCCCTGGTCACCGTACTGGTGGCGACCCTGTCCGTGAACGTCGCGGCCAACCTGGTCTCCCCGGCCTTCGACTTCTCCAACATCGCGCCCCGGAAGATCAGTTTCCGCACCGGCGCGCTCGCCACCTGCGTACTCGGCGTCCTGATCTTCCCCTGGAAGCTGTACTCCGACCCGCAGGGCTACATCTTCACCTGGCTCGGCCTCGTCGGCGGGCTCCTCGGCACGGTCGCCGGCATCCTCATCGCCGACTACTGGATCCTGCGCCGGGGCAAGCTCGACCTCGCCGACCTGTACAAGGCGGGCGGACGCTACTGGTACGAGAACGGCTGGAACTGGAGAGCGGTCGTCGCCTTCCTGGCCGGCGGCATCCTGGCCGTCGGCGGCGCCAACTTCGCGCCGCTGATCGACGGGCGGCCCATTCCGGCACTGTCCTCGCTGGCCGACTACGGCTGGGCCGTGGGCCTGGGCACCTCGATGGTCCTCTACCTGGTGCTGATGGTGGCGACCGGAAAGGCACGCCTGAAGGTCTGACCCCTACGGCGTAGCGCGAAGGGCGGCCGGTTCTACCGGGCGCCCTTCAGCGCCGCCACCGCGTCCCGGGCGGCCTTGATCGCGCCCTTGTTGATCACATCCGTACCGGGCGCCTTCTTCGACTCGAAGTCACTGCCGTTGTACGTGATCACCACCAGCGCGTTCGACGCGCGGACCAGGACCACACCCTCGCGGGTCTGCTGCTTGTCCTCGGTCGTCAGGTTCACGACGGAATAGGCTGCGTCACCGAGCCCCGGCACCACCCCGCCGCCGCTCTTCTCCGTCAGCCGGTCCTTGTACGTCTTCTCCGCCGCCGCGTCCGAGTCGGACAGCTCGAACGACACGTCGAGCCAGCGGTAGTCGTACCCCTTGAGCGCGTTCCAGGAGCAGGTGCGGCGCGCGTCCGTGTCCGTCGACGGGATCTCCTTGCCGGCCGCCTTGGCACCAGGGACAAGGGACTTGACCGTCCCCGGGGTCACGGCCGAGCAGGGCGCGGGCGCGGCGGTGAAGGTCTTCGTGGCTGCCGCCGCCGACGCCGAAGGCGCGCTGGGCGTCGCTGAGGCGCCCGTGGTGGTCGCGTCGGTGTGACCGGCCGGCGCCGCGGCGAGCGGACCCGAGGACAGCGCCCACCCGGCCGTGGCGAGCACGGCGACAGGCGCGATACGGGTGGCGAGTGCGAGCGGCAGAGGAAGACTCAAGGCGCACTTCTCGTGGGGGACGGTGCGGAGGGGGGTCCGCACTCGGGACGGGACGACAGTGTCACATGACTGCGGTCGGAGGCGGAAGTGCGAACCGGGTTCGCGGCCGTGCGACGACCGTCACTCACGGTCGTCCGCCCGTACTGTCCGTCGGAATGCGCAAATCGGCGTCGATAGCGCCCAATTCGCCCTCAATGCGATCAACTGCGATGAACGCGCCATAGGTGATGAGACGGACCAGTTGATCGTCGGTGTGCCGTGGTGTGCGCCAGGCCGCCACGTCCGCGTCGGTGATCCGATAGGGCGCCAGCGCGGCGAGCAGTGCCAGCCGGGCCCCGGGGCGCTCGTCCCGGGCCGGCAGCTCCTCCCACGCGAGCGGCGGATGCGATCCGCCCCACGCGCGGAGCGTCTCGTGGACGAGGGCCAGCCCGTCCCACCCGAGCAGGTCCGCGCCGGGAGCCGTGGCGGCACGCAGGGCCGCGTACGCCGGTCCGACGGTGGTTCCGGCCGCCCGGGCCGGTCCGGGCCCGGCCTCGTCCAGCAGGGGCAGCGCCGCCCCCGGTACGGCTTTCCGGCGGACGGTCCGGGAGACCGAGCGGCCCGCCAGACTCCGTACCGCCCGGAAGCGCTGGACGTTGCCCGGGAGGAGGTTCTCGGTGAGCAGGGCTGAGACGACCCGGTTGATGAAGAGGAAGGAGAGGGCCGTGCCCAGGTAGGCGGGGCGTGCTGGGGAAAGAAGAGGTACGGCGCCCCTGCGACGGCGCCCGGGACACGCGTCGCCTCGCCCCAGGCCAGCACGCGCGCGTGCTGCTCGTTCTCGGGGCGCTCACCGCCGGCCAGGCGTTCGGCGAGGGCGTGATCGCCGATGGCGTGCAGCAGCATGGTGTGCGCGTCCACGCAGAAGGGGCACCTGTTGGCGCGGGACACACCCAGGGCGGCCAGCTCCTTGCCGGTGCGGCTGCCTGCGCTCGCGATCAGCGACAGGCGAATCAGCGCCCAGGTGGCGGTGAGGATCCCGGGAGCGGCGGACAGAACCACGAAGGTCGGTGGCCTGTCGACGCCGAAGTCCCGGGCCATCTGGCCGTAGGCCTCGGCGACACGTCCGGTGGCGGACCTGGGAGGCCGGGGCTCGGTGTAGCGGAACGGTGAGGTGCGGGGGTGGGCCGTCGGGCGCCGATGTCCGAATCCTGGTCTTCAGGTGGATTCCATCCGGTGTCCACCGGCACGGCGGGGATTGTCAGTGACGCATGCTCTCATGGAGGCATGATCGAAGAAAACGAAACCATCGAAGAGTTTCTCGCCCGGATCGCGTCGGACGTCGAGGAAGCGGTTCGCGAGGCGGCGGCCCGCGAGATCATGCCGCGGTTCCGTCAGCTCGCCGCGCACGAGGTCGACCAGAAGAGCGGCCCGCACGACCTGGTGACCGACGCCGACCGCAAGGCCGAGCTGTATCTCACCGAGGTGCTGCCCAAGCTGCTGCCCGGCTCCGTCGTGGTCGGCGAGGAAGCCGTGCACGCCGACCCCTATTCGTACGAGGCGATACAGGGCGACGAGCCGGTCTGGATCGTCGACCCCGTGGACGGCACCCGCCAGTTCGTCCACGGCGACCCCGGCTTCTGCACGATGGTCGCGCTCGCCCACCACGGAGTCGTCCGCGCGTCATGGACGTTCGCCCCGGCCCTCGACCAGCTCGCCACGGCGATCCGCGGACAGGGCGCCTTCCTCAACGGCACACCCCTGCACGCGGGCACGCCCGAACCCGGCCGCGACCTCCGGGTGGCCACCTCCCACCCGGACTACACCACGGACGAACAGAAGCGCGCCCTGCTCGGCCTGTGGACGGACGGCGTCCACGCGCGCGCCTGCGGCTCGGCGGGCCTGGAGTATCTGGCCATCGCCCGGGGCGAGTTGGACGCCACCGCCTTCTCCTGGGAGGCGGCCTGGGACCACGCCGCGGGCATCCTCCTAGTCGAGGAGGCCGGCGGCGCCCACCTCACCCGCGCGGGCGAGCCGTTCCGCATAACCGGCGGCAACGCGCTGCCGTTCACCGCGGCGCGCGACGCGGCCACGGCTCGCCGGGTGGCGGAGCTGTTGTCGGGCGGAGCCTGATCTGCGGGCGGGCCGAGCTGAACCGCAGGGTGACGACCTCGAACTCGGCCACGGTGCCCACCGCCGGCCAGTCCGCCGGATCGAAGGGCAGCCAGGCGACGTCCACGAAGGCGTCGACGTTCAGGTCGATGTCGACGAACAGACCGGTCCGGCCCGGCCCCCACGGCAGCGCGCACACCATGCCCGTGACCAGGGAGCCCTCCGGCAGCGGGCCGGTGACGTAATGGCTCAGGTGCCGGTGCCGCAGGGCCGTGGCCCACGCCCGCTCGAACTCCGGCTCGGTCACGTCCACCGCCTCCGGCGGCACCTCCACGGCGCCCTCGGTGAACGCCCCGTACACGGTCTGGTAGAGATCGACCCCCAGTTGCCCGAACCGCTCGCGCACGAGGGCCAGTTGGGCCTGCGCGGCGGCCATCGAGGCACCGCCCGAGGTGGTGCCGTCGGGGTTCTGGAGCGCCTCGCACGAATGCGGTACCTCCAGTGCTGCCTCGAACACCACCTGTCGCAGTACCCAGCCGTCGTCCTCGACCTCGAACCAGTACCAAGCGGTGTCGCCGGCGTCCTCGCCGGGCGACTGGATTCGGAAACGGCGCGTCATCCGGCCGAGGTTACCCGCGCCGGGCGGTGTCGGTGTCCCGGCATATCCTGATCTGAAGTTGCCGTCGGCTGACGAAGGAGTCCGAAGGTGTCGTCGATGCTCGACGCGGTCGTGGTGGGGGCCGGGCCCAATGGGCTGACGGCCGCCGTGGAGCTGGCCCGGCGAGGCTTCTCGGTCGCCGTCTTCGAGGCGCGTGACACCGTGGGCGGAGGCGCCCGAACGGAGGAGCTGACACTGCCCGGCTTCCGGCACGACCCGTGCTCGGCGGCGCACCCGCTCGGCGTCAACTCCCCGGCGTTCAGGGCGATGCCACTGGCGAGGTACGGGCTGGAGTGGCTGCACGCCGACCTGCCCATGGCTCACCCCTTCCCGGACGGCACGGCCGCCGTGCTGTCCCGTTCCGTGGCCGAGACGGCCGCCTCCTTCGGGCCGCGTGACGCGGGCGCCTACCGCCGACTGGTCGAGCCGTTCCTCAGCAGGTGGGACACGCTCGCCCACGACTTCATGTCCCTGCCCCTGACCTCACTGCCCCGCGACCCGGTCACCCTCGCCCGCTTCGGCCTGACCGGCATTCCGCCCTCGACCTGGCTCATGCGCCGCTTCCGCGACGAGCGGGCGAAAGCCCTGTTCGCAGGCCTCGTCGGACACGTCATGGCCCCGCTCGACGGCGTCGCCACCGGCGCCGTCGGCCTGGTCTTCGCCCTGGCGGCACATGCCCGCGGCTGGCCGGTGGCCCGTGGCGGCTCCCAGTCGATCTCCGACGCGCTCACCGCGTACCTGACAGACCTCGGCGGCACCGTTCACACCGGCTACGAGGTCAAGCGGCTGGACGACCTGCCACCCGCACGTGCGTACGTCTTCGACACCTCACCCACCGCACTGGCCCGTATCGCGGGCTTCGGCGGCTACTACGAGCGCTACCGCTACGGCGCCGGAGTCTTCAAGATCGACTACGCGCTGGACGGCCCCGTGCCCTGGACGGCACCGGAGGCCCGCACGGCGACCACCGTCCAGGTCGCCGCCAGCAGCGCGGAGATCGACACCGCCCTGCGCGCCGCCTCCCGCGAGAACAGGGCACCCGACACCCCCTTCCTGATCACCGTCCAGCCGAGCCTCGTCGACCCGTCCAGGGCCCCCGAGGGCAAGCAGGTCTTCTGGGCCTACGGACACGTCCCCAACGGCTGGACGGGCGACCTCACCGACGCCATCGAGCGCCAACTCGAGCGCTTCGCCCCCGGCTTCCGCGACCGGGTCCTCGCCCGCGCGACCGCCGGCCCGCCCCAACTCGCGGCCCGCAACGCCAATTACGTCGGCGGTGACATCGGCTCCGGCGCGGCCAGCGGCCTCCAGCTCATGCTGCGCCCCAGGATCTCCCTCTTCCCGTACGCCACCCCGCACCCGGCCGTCTTCATCTGCTCCTCGGCCACCCCGCCCGGCCCCGGCGTCCACGGCATGTCCGGACACAACGCGGCGAAGGCCGTCTGGCGAAGGCTGAGGCAGTCATGACCGTCACGACAGCCATCGTGCTCGTCAAGGGCGACATCACCCGACAGAGTGCCGACGCGATCGTCAACGCGGCGAATACGTCACTCCTTGGTGGCGGGGGAGTCGACGGCGCGATCCACCGCAGGGGCGGCCCCGAGATCCTCGCCGCCTGCCGAGCCCTGCGTGCCTCCCACTACGGCAAGGGCCTGGCCGTGGGCGAAGCGGTTGCCACGACCGCCGGCAACCTGGACGCGCGCTGGGTGATCCACACGGTGGGACCCCGATTCCTCTCCGAGGAGGACCGATCGGCTCTGCTGGCCTCGTGCTACCGGGAGTCACTGAGGGTGGCCGACGAACTCGGCGCCCGCACGGTGGCCTTCCCCGCCGTCTCCGCGGGCATCTACGGCTGGCCGATGGAGGACGCGGCCCGTATCGCGGTGGAGACCGTGCGAGCCACGGAGACCGCGGTCGAGGAGGTACGGTTCGTCCTCTTCGAGGATCAGGCGTACGAGGTGTTCGCCAGGCAAGTGGACTGTTGACGGCGGGAGTTCCATCCGCTCCGCGGGTGTGGGTGCGGG
>NZ_LIQQ01000161.1 GCF_001418565.1 Streptomyces graminilatus
CGCCGGACTCGCTGGACTCCGCCACCGACGACGAGATCTTCGACCTCATCGACCGCGACCTGGGCGTCTCCTGACCGGTAGTCAGGTCCCACCACACCGAACTGGAGTCGACATGACCGAGGACAAGCTCCGTACCTATCTGCGGCGGGTCACCACGGAACTGCAGCAGACGCGAGAGCGGCTCCGCGAGTCCGAGGACAAGCGCCGCGAGCCGCTCGCGATCATCGGGATGGCATGCCGGCTGCCCGGTGGCGCCGACTCGCCGGACCGGCTGTGGCAGCTCGTCGCGGACGGCGTGGACGCCGTCGGCGGTCTGCCCACCGACCGTGGCTGGGACCTCGACGCCCTCTACGACCCCGACCCGGACAAGCCCGGCACGACGTACACCCAGGAAGGCGCGTTCGTCTACGAGGCCGGGGACTTCGACCCCGCGCTCTTCGGTATCTCGCCGCGCGAGGCGCTGGCCATGGACCCGCAGCAGCGGCTGCTGCTGGAAACGTCCTGGGAGGCGGTGGAACGCGCCCGCATCGACCCGCTGTCGCTGCGCGGCAGCCGCACCGGCGTTTTCATCGGCGGTCTGCCCACCGGCTACGGCGCCATGCTCCTGGACTCCGCCGAGGACCAGGGGTACGCGCTGACCGGCGGCACGGGCAGCGTCATGTCCGGCCGCATCTCGTACGCCCTCGGGCTCCAGGGCCCCGCCGTCACCGTCGACACCGCATGCTCCTCCTCGCTCGTCTCGCTGCACCTCGCGGCCCAGTCACTGCGGCAGGGCGACTGCTCCCTGGCGCTGGCGGGCGGCTCGGGCATCCTCGCGACTCCGGCCGGCTTCGTCGTCTTCGCCCGGCAGCGAGGGCTGGCGGTGGACGGCCGCTGCAAGGCGTTCTCGGACGACGCCGACGGCATCGGCTGGGGCGAGGGCGCCGCTGTCGTCCTGCTGGAACGGTTGTCGGACGCCCGGCGGAACGGTCACCGGGTGCTGGCTGTCGTGCGGGGTTCGGCGGCGAATCAGGACGGTGCGTCGAACGGTTTGGCCGCGCCGAGTGGTCCCGCGCAGCAGCGGGTGATTCGGCAGGCGTTGGCGAGTGGGGGGTTGTCGGCGTCGGATGTGGACGCGGTGGAGGCGCACGGTACGGGGACCCGGCTGGGTGACCCGATCGAGGCGCAGGCGTTGTTGGGTGTGTTCGCCGGTGGTGAGCGTGAACGGCCTTTGTTTGTCGGGTCGTTGAAGTCGAACATCGGTCATACGCAGGCGGTGTCCGGTGTGGCCGGTGTGGTGAAGACGGTGATGGCACTGCGGGCGGGGGTGTTGCCCCGGACCTTGCACGTGGGTGAGCCTTCGACCGAGGTCGACTGGTCGTCCGGCGCTGTGGAGTTGCTGACGGAGGAGCGGGCGTGGCCGGAGACCGGACGGCCCCGCCGTGCGGGTGTGTCGTCGTTCGGGATCAGCGGGACGAACGTGCACGTGATCCTCGAACAGGCCGAAGAGCTGGAAGAGGCCGAGGAGTTCGGGGA
This sequence comes from Streptomyces graminilatus, assembly GCF_001418565.1. Lineage (GTDB taxonomy): Bacteria > Actinomycetota > Actinomycetes > Streptomycetales > Streptomycetaceae > Streptomyces > Streptomyces graminilatus. The sequence continues at coordinate 1,516 of NZ_LIQQ01000161.1, forward strand.
GGCCGTACAGGCGGTTGCGTCCGCGCCCTTGTCGGGTCCCGTGCCGTGGACGGTGTCCGCCGCCACCGGGGCGGCGCTTCGTGATCAGGCCCGCCGTCTGCACGACCACCTGACCGAGCACCCCGACCTCACCACCACCGACGTCGGACACTCCCTCGCCACCACCCGCGCCGCCCTCGAACACCGGGCGGTACTCGTCGCCGACGACCGCGACGGCTTCCTGAACCGGCTGAACGCCCTCGCCGAGGACGCGGAGACGCCGGGCCTGGTCACCGGAGCGGGCACCAAGGCCAAGACGGTGTTCGTGTTCCCGGGGCAGGGGTCGCAGTGGGTGGGCATGGCGGTGGAACTGCTCGCTTCCTCACCGGTGTTCGCCGCCCGGATGGCGGAGTGCGAGCAGGCGCTGTCGGGGTTCGTGGACTGGTCGCTCACCGAAGTGCTGGGCGATGAGGCCCAGTTGGCCCGGGTGGACGTCGTCCAGCCCGTGCTGTGGGCCGTGATGGTGTCGCTGGCGGCGGTGTGGCGCTCGTACGGCGTCGAACCGGCCGCCGTCGTCGGTCACTCGCAGGGTGAGATCGCCGCCGCCGTCGTGGCGGGCGGGCTGTCCCTCGAAGACGGTGCCCGCGTGGTCGCCCTGCGCTCGCGGGCGATCCTCGCTCTGTCCGGCCAGGGCGGAATGGTCTCCGTGCAACTGCCCGCCGACAACGTCCGCCAGGAACTGGCCCGTTGGGACGGCCGGATCGATCTGGCGGCGGTCAACGGCCCCGCCTCCGTCGTCGTCGCGGGCGAGACCGACGCCCTGGACGAACTGCTGGCCTGGGCGGAGGAGGAAGGTGTACGGGCCCGGCGCATCGCCGTGGACTACGCCTCCCACTCCTTCCAAGTGGAGGGCCTGCGCGCCGAGTTGGCCGAACGGCTGGCCGACGTGACTCCGCTGTCCTCGCAGGTGGCCTTCTACTCGGCGGTGACCGGAGAACGCCTCGACACGAAGAACCTGGACGGCGAGTACTGGTTCCGGAATCTGCGGCAGCCCGTGGAGTTCGAGCGGGTGACACGGCTGCTCCTGGAACAGGGGCACGACGTCTTCGTCGAGGCGAGCCCCCACCCTGTACTCACGGCCGCCGTACAGGACACGGCCGAATCGGCCGACCGGGAGGTAGCCGTCACCGGAACGCTCCGCCGAGGTGAGGGCGGTGCCGAGCGGCTGCTGCTGTCGCTGGGTGAGGCCTACGTGCACGGCGCGGGCGTCGCATGGCGGGACTGGTTCGCGGGCAGCGGCGCCAAGCCGGTCGACCTGCCCACCTACGCCTTCCAGCACCGCCGCTACTGGATGGAGGTGCCGACCGGCGCCGCAACACGCGCCCAGGCCGGCCGACCGGTCGACGACTGGCGCTACCGCGTGGCCTGGCGGCGTATCAACCCCGCCGCCCGCGCCGCCGAGGGAGCGCCGCTGTCGGGACGCTGGCTGCTCGCCGTCCCGCACGGCACCGACGGCGGAGAGATCGCGGAAGCACTGCGCGCGGCGGGCGCCGACCTGACCATCTCCACGGACGCGACCCTCGGCACGGATCTCGCGGACCACGCCGGTACGTACACCGGCGTCGTCTCCCTCCTGGAGTCGGCCGGTGACGCCCTCGCCCTGGCCCGCGCCCTGCGCGACGCCGAGGTGAACGCGCCGCTGTGGTGGCTGACCCGGGGCGCCGCCGCCGTGGCCACCAGTGACGCCGTACGCGCCGAGGCGACCCGGCTGTGGGGGCTCGGCCAGGTGCTCGGCCTGGAGCACCCCGACTGGTGGGGCGGGCTCGTCGACCTGCCGCGCGAGTGGAGCGACAGCGCCGCCGCCCTGCTGCCCGCCCTGCTCGCGGGCGCCGCGCCGGGCGAGGACCAGTTGGCGATCCGTGGCCCCGCCGCCTACGCGCGGCGACTGGTGCGAGCCCCGCTCGCCGACCGCGGGCCGGCCCAGCCGTGGAAGCCCCGCGGCACCGTACTGATCACGGGCGGCACCGGCGGCATCGCCGCCCACCTGGCCCGCTGGCTGGCCGCCGAGGGCGCCGAGCACCTGCTGCTGGTCAGCCGCCGGGGCGCCACCGCGCCCGGCGCCGACGCACTCGGCCAGGAACTGCGCGCGCTCGGCGCCGAGGTGACGTTCGCGGCCTGCGACGTCGCCGACCGGGACGCCCTCGCGGCCGTACTGGCGAACGACATACCGCAGGCGTGGCCGCTGACCGCCGTCATCCACGCCGCCAGCTCCACGAGTTACGGCCCGGCCCTCGCCGTCGAGCCGCAGGAACTGACGGACGGCATGGCCGCCAAGACGGAGGGCGCCCGCAACCTGGACGAACTCACCGCCGGGCTCGCCCTCGACGCGTTCGTGCTCTTCTCGTCGGGCGCCGCCGTCTGGGGCAGCGCGGGCAACGCGACCTACGCCGCCGCCAACGCGTACCTCGACGGCCTCGCGTACGAGCGGCGCGCCCGAGGACTGACGGCGACCTCACTCGCGTGGGGCGGCTGGGCCGACGGCGGCATGCTCGAAGGCTTCGAGGCGCTCGCCGACCAACTGGACCGCATGGGCGTACGGCAGATGCGGCCCGAGTCGGCCATCGAGGTGATGCGGGAGGCCGTCGAGCAGGGCGAGACCACGCTGACCGTCAGCGACATGGACTGGGCGCGGTTCGCCCCCGTCTACGCCCTGTCCCGGCGCCGCCCGCTGATCGAGGAGATCCCCGAGGCGGCACGCGCGCTGCGCGGCGAGTCCGACGGCGACCAGGCATCCTCCGGCGACGACGACACCGCCGCCGGGCGGCTGCGCGAGCGGCTCACCGGACTCGCCGGGCCGGAGCGGCGCGCCGTACTGCTGGACCTGGTGCGTACCCGCGCGGCAGCGGTGCTGGGTCACGCCGACGCGGCCGACATCGCGGCCGGGCGGCCGTTCAAGGACCTCGGGTTCGACTCGCTGACGGCGACCGAGCTGCGCAACCGTCTGGGCGCGGCGACCGGACTGCGGCTGCCCGCCACCCTCGTCTTCGACCATCCCACCCCGACCGCTCTCGCCGGTCTCCTGCTCCAGGAGCTGCTGGGCGGCGCGGAAGCGGCGAGCCCCGTGCAGCCGCCCGTCCATCTGCCCGTGGACGACGACCCGCTGGCCGTCGTCGGCATGGCGTGCCGCTACCCGGGCGGGGTCACCGGCCCGGAGGACCTGTGGCGGCTCGTCACCGAGGGCCGCGACGAGATGTCCGACTTCCCCGTGGACCGGGGCTGGGAAGCCCTGGCCCTCTACGATCCCGGACGGCAGACCACCCTCTCCGGACAGGGCGCCTTCCTCTACGACGCGGGCGACTTCGACGCCGACTTCTTCGGCATCTCGCCCCGCGAGGCGCTCTCCATGGACCCGCAGCAGCGACTGCTGCTCGAAGCGTCCTGGGAGGCGATCGAGCGGACCGGCATCGACCCGCTGTCCCTGCGCGGCAGCCGCACCGGCGTGTTCGTCGGCGGCACCCCGCAGGAGTACGGCGCCCTGCTGATGAACTCCCCGTCCCTGGCCGGTGGTTACGCCCTGACCAGCTCCTCCGGCAGCGTCATGTCCGGCCGGGTGTCGTACGTACTGGGCCTTGAGGGTCCGGCGGTGACGGTGGACACGGCGTGCTCGTCGTCGCTGGTCGCCCTGCATCTGGCCGGGCAGGCGCTGAAGGCGGGGGAGTGCGACCTCGCACTCGCCGGTGGCGTGACCGTCATGGCGACGCCCGGCGCCTTCGCCGAGTTCGCCAACCAGGGCGGACTGTCCTCCGACGGCCGGTGCAAGGCGTTCTCGGACGCGGCCGACGGCACCGGCTGGGGCGAGGGCGTGGGCATGCTGGTCGTGGAGCGGCTGTCCGACGCCCGCCGCAACGGCCACCCCGTGCTGGCGGTACTGCGCGGCTCCGCCGTGAACCAGGACGGCGCGTCCAACGGACTGACCGCGCCGAATGGTCCGTCCCAACAGCGCGTGATCCGCGCCGCGTTGGCCAACGCCGGCCTTGCCGCCACGGACGTCGACGTCGTCGAGGCACACGGCACGGGAACCCGGCTCGGCGACCCGATCGAGGCCCAGGCCCTGCTGGCCACGTACGGCAAGGACCGCCCCGAGGACCGGCCCCTGTGGCTCGGCTCCGTCAAGTCCAACATCGGCCACACCCAGTACGCCGCCGGTGTCGCCGGAGTCATCAAGACGGTGCTGGCGCTGCGCGAGGGCGTACTGCCGCGCACGCTGCACGTGGACGAGCCGACGCGCCAGGTGGACTGGTCCGCCGGTACGGTACGGCTGCTGACGGAACAGCGTGCGTGGCCGGAGACCGGGCGCCCCCGCCGCGCCGCCGTGTCGTCCTTCGGCATCAGCGGCACCAACGCCCACCTCGTCCTCGAACAGGCACCCGAGCAGACACCCGAGCCCGGAGACGACCTTCAGTCCGAGGCAGGGCTGGAAACCGTGCCCGAAGCGCCGAGCCCCGCCGGAATCGTGCCGTGGCTGGTGTCCGGCCACACCGAGGCCGCTCTGCGCGACCAGGCCGCCCGCCTCCTCACAGATCTGCGGGCCCGCCCCGGCGTCACCGCACTGGATGTCGCCCACTCGCTCGCCACCACGCGCAGCGCTCTCACCCACCGCGCGGCCGTCGCCGCCGACGACCTCCCCTCCCTCGTAGCGGGACTGGAATCGCTCGCCGCCGACGCACCGGCCACCACCGCCGAGGTGCTCCGGGGTGTCGTGCGGGAGAGCCCGCTCGCCATGGTCTTCCCCGGCCAGGGCTCCCAACGGGTCGGCATGGGCAGCGAGTTGTACGAACGTCACCCCGTCTTCGCCGCCGCCTTCGACGCGATCTGCGCGGAGTTCGACGGGCTGCTGCCCCGACCGCTGCGCGACGTCGTCCTCACCACCGACCCCGACACCGCACCCGGGCGGCCCGGCGAACTGGACCGGACCGAGTACACCCAGCCCGCCCTCTTCGCCGTGGAAGTGGCCCTGTACCGGCTGCTGGAGAGCTGGGGCATCCGTCCCGACGTGCTGATCGGCCACTCCGTCGGCGAACTCGCCGCCGCCCACATAGCGGGAGTCTGGTCACTCGCCGACGCCTGCCGCGTCGTCGCGGCGCGCGCCCGGCTGATGCAGGCTCTGCCGCCCGGCGGAGGCATGCTCGCCGTTCAGGCAGCCGAGACCGAGGTGGTCGGGGTACTGGCCTCCCACTCGGACAGCAGCGTCGGCATCGCCGCTGTCAACGGGCCCTCCTCGGTGGTCGTCTCCGGCCCGCAGGACGCGATCCTGGAGGCGGCGGCCGAGTTCGTCGGGCGCGGCTACCGGACCAAGACACTCGCGGTCAGCCACGCCTTCCACTCCTCGCTCATGGAGCCCATGCTCGCGGACTTCGCCGCCGAACTGGCGCGGGTCACCTTCCACGAGCCCCGGCTGACCGTCATCTCCAACATCACCGGAGCCGCCGCCTCCGCCGCCGAACTGTGCGCCCCCGGCTACTGGGTCAGGCATGTCCGCGACACCGTGCGGTTCGTCGACGGTCTGCGCACCCTGCTCGACCGGGGAGTGCGCACCTTCCTGGAGGCGGGCCCCGGAGGCGCCCTGACCGCCATGGCCGAGGAGACCGCCGCCGACCACACCCAGGCCGCCGTGACCTGCCTGGCCGCCCTGCGCGGCGCTGACCGGGGGGAGGCCGACGCCCTGGTGGGCGCGGTCGCACGGCTCGCCGTCGAGGGCACCCCGGTCGACTGGGACGCGTACTTCGGCGGCACCGGAGCCCGTACGGTCCCGCTGCCGACGTACGCCTTCCAGCACCGCCGGTTCTGGCTGCGCGTCCTGAGCGCCGGCGCCGGAGCGGGCCGGGACGTCTCGGCCGTCGGGCTGGCCGCCGCCGAACACCCGATGCTCGGCGCGGTCACCGCGCTGCCCGCGTCCGGCGGAACGCTGCTCACCGGCCGCCTCGATCTCGCCGGTCACCCCTGGCTGGCCGGCCACGCGCTGGCCGGGACGCCGCTGCTGCCCGGCACGGCCTTCGTCGAACTGGCCCTGCACGCCGGTGAACACGTGGGCTGCGACCGGCTCGACGAACTCGTCATCCACGCGCCCCTGCCCCTGTCGTCGGACGAACGCGCCGGAATCGCCCTCCAGTTGACGATCGAGGCCGCCGACGACGAGGGCCGACGGCCCTTCACCGTCCACGCCAGGTCCGAGGACACCCCCGACCTGCCGTGGACCCGCCACGCCACCGGCCTCCTCGCCCAGGACGACCCGACGGCCGCACCGGACACGGGCACGGACACCGGCGCACACCCGCCGGCCGACGCCCACCGGATACCGCTGGACGACTTCTACGACAGGACGGCTGAAGCCGGTCTCGCATACGGGCCGGCGTTCCACGGCCTCACCGATCTCTGGCAGACGGCGGGCGCACTCCACGCCCGGGTGGTCCTGCCCGACGACGCGGCCACGGGCGCGGACACGGACCCCGACGACGGCACGGACACCGCCGACGGATACGCCGTCCACCCGGCCCTGCTCGACGCGGCACTCCAGCCGCTGGCCCTCGGCATCCTCGGCGCGGACGGCCCCGACGGAACTCCGGTGCCAGCCGGACTGCCCTTCGCCTGGTCCGGCGTACGGCTGTACGCCACCGGCGCGGACGAACTGTACGTACGGCTCTCGCCCACCGGGGACGGCGCGGTCCGCGTCCATCTGGCCACCCCGGACGGCCGGCCCGTCCTGACCGTCGACTCCCTGACCCTGCGCACCCCCTCGGCCGTCCCGGAGCGCGCCGCCCAGCCCGGGAACGAGCCGCTGTACCGGCTGCAATGGCCTACGGCGACGCCCGCCACCGTCTCCGGCCAGGACACCCGGGCGTGGGGCATGCTCGGCCTGGACCCGAGGGAACTGCGGCCCCGGCTGGCCGCCGCCACCGGCCTGGACGTCGTCCCCTACCTCGACCGCCAGTCCCTCACCGAGTCGCTCGCCGGCGGCGCGCCGGCCCCCGCCGCCGTCGTCGTCTTCTGCGACGCGCCGGAGAACGACAACGCGGCCACCGAGGCCCGCGCGGCGACCCGGCAGGCGCTCGACACCCTGGGGCCCTGGCTCGCCGACGACCGGCTCACCGGCGTCCGTCTGGTACTCGTCACCCACGGCGCGGTCACCGTCGGTCCGGACGACAGCGGTCCGGACGACAGCGGTCCACGGCCGTCCGCCGCCGCCGTGTGGGGCCTGGCCCGAGCGGCCCAGGCCGAGCACCCGGGCCGGATCGTCCTGGCCGACCTCGACGAGGACGACATCTCGCTCGCCGCACTGCCGGGCGCGCTCGCGACCGGCGAACCGCAACTCGCCCTGCGCTCCGGCACCGTCCACCTGCCCCGCCTGACCCGGCTGCCCGCAGAGCCGGCCATCCTCCCGGACGGGCTGCCGACGCGCTTCGACGCGGACGGCACCGTCCTGGTCACCGGTGCGACCGGCGCCCTCGGCGCCCTCGTGGCCCGGCACCTCGTGACCCGGCACGGCGTACGGCACCTGCTGCTGGCAGGAAGGCGCGGACCGGCCGCGCCCGGCGCCGACACCCTGACCGCCGAACTCATCGACGCCGGCGCCCGGGTCACGTTCGCCGCCTGCGACATCGCCGACCGCGAGGCGCTCGACGGGCTGCTCGCCGGAATCCCCGCCGAACACCCCCTCACCGGGGTCGTCCATCTCGCCGGAGTCGTGGACGACGGACTCGTCACCGACCTGACACCCGCCCGGCTCGACAGCGTCCTGCGCCCCAAGGCCGACGCGGCCTGGAACCTGCACGACGCCACCGCCGGACACGAACTGACCGCGTTCGTGCTGTTCTCCTCCGCCGCCGGAGTGCTGGGCAGCCCGGGCCAGGCCAACTACGCGGCGGCCAACGCCTTCCTCGACGCCCTGGCCCAGCACCGCCGGGCCGCCGGACTGCCCGGACTCGCCCTCGCCTGGGGACCCTGGCAGGGCACCGGCGGCATGGCCGACGCACTCGACGCGTCCGCCCGCGTCCGGCTCGGCGGCAGCGGACTGCTGCCCTTCACCGCCGAGATCGGCCTCGATGCCCTCGACCGGGCCATGGCGGAACCCGGCGAGCCGCTGCTCGTACCGCTCCGGCTCGCCCTCAAGGCGGCCGAGGCGATGCCCGCCGAACGGATTCCCGCAGTCCTGCGCGGCCTCGTCCGCGCCACCACCCCCCGCAGGACCTCCGTCCGCGACACCGGCCACCGCGGTGACCGTGAGCGGGCGGCGGGACTCGCCGGTCTCGACCCCGCCGCACGCGCGGCGGCGCTGCTGGACCTCGTACGCGCCGAGGCCGCCCGGGTGCTGGGACACAGCGGCCCCGACGGCATCGACGCCGACCGGGCCTTCGGCGAGCTGGGATTCGACTCCCTCACCTCCGTCGAACTCCGCAACCGGCTCGCCGCCGCGACCGGACTGCGGCTCCAGCCCACCCTGGTCTTCGACCACCCGACGCCCACGGCCCTGGTCACGGCCCTCGACCGGCAGTTCGCCGCACCGGCCGACGAGCCCTCGCGCGCCGAGACCCCGGCCGACCCGGCCACCGCCGTCGCGGGCGCCGTCGAGGCCCTCTACCGGCACGCCCTCACCATCGGCCGCTACGATCAGGCGGGCAAGGTCCTGATGAACTCGGCGGGCCTGCGCCCGTCGTTCACCTCGGCCGACCAGGTCAGCCGTGCCCCGGGACTGGTCAAACTCGGCGAGGGGGACCAGGCGCCGGCCCTCGTCGGCCTGCCGTCCACCTCGGTGTGGGCCAGCGACCAGGAGTTCGTCAGCCTCGCCCGGGAGTTGCGCGGCCTGCGCAGCACCTACTCGCTGATGATGCCGGGATTCACCGCCGACGAACTCGTGGCGGGCAGCGTCGAGGCCCTCGTCGAGCACGCGGCCCGGACGATCCTCCGGGACCTGGACGGCGCCCCGTTCGCCCTGGCCGGCCGGTCCTCCGGAGGATCACTCGCCTACGCGGTCGCCACCCGCCTGGAGGAACTCGGCACCCCCGCCACCGGCGTGGTCATGCTGGACACCTATCTGGCCGGCACCCCGCAGACCGACTACATCGTCCACGTCATGGAGGAGCGTTCCCTCGAACGGGAGGCCGAGTTCGGGCGCATGACCGGTATGCGGCTCACCGCGATGGCCTCGTACTTCTCCCTCTTCGAGCCCTGGCGGCCCCGGCCCCTCGACACGCCCGTCCTGTTGCTCCGCGCCTCCGAACTGATCCCCGGCGACTTTGACAAGCCGCGCACCGTCCCCGACGAGTGGCAGACGGTGTGGCCCGTACCCCTGGACGTGACGGACGTCCCCGGCGACCACCACTCCATGATCGAGCAGCACGGGGAGACCACCGCGCGCACCCTGCACGACTGGCTCAAGAAGCAGGCAGGGCGCGCCTGATGAGCCGATGCGTGAGCTGAAGCATGAGCTGACGCACTATCTGACGCACGCACTGGGGCCGACCCCCCAGGGGCGAACACCGCACATCGGCGGGTCCCGGAAACTCCGGGGCCCGCCGATCCGTTGGATCGGCCCTGCGTACCGTCCGATCAAGAAAAGTCCGGTCGGCGTGGATCCACGCGCGCCCCTCCTGCGTCTGTTCGGATAGCCGAACCCTCGCTTCACAGTGAGCGCTTGGCGAAACATTGACCAGGGGGAAGGAAACCATGACCACTCCACGTCGCAAACCGAGACGCTTCGGGCGGATCACGGCGGTCGGGGCCGCGCTGACCGCGCTCATGGCCGCCGCGACCGGGACGGCGACCCAGGCGTCGGCCGCACCGAGGACACCCGAGAAGCCGCCCGTGCCGTCGCTCGCCTGGACCGACTGCCAGGGCGGCTTCGAGTGCGCGAACGCCGACGTTCCGCTCGACTACCGCCAGCCGCAGGGCAAGACCATCACCCTCGCGGTGGTCCGCAAGAAGGCCGCGGACCCGACCAAGCGCAAGGGCACGCTGTTCATGCAGCCGGGCGGACCCGGCAACTCCGGTGTGGACTTCGTACGGAACAACTACGACGACCTGCCCGCCGCACTGCGCGACAACTTCGACGTCTTCGGGTACGACGTCCGTGGCGTCGGCCGCAGTTCGGCGCTGACCTGCTTCGACGACGCGCGCTACATCCGGGCCGTCACGGAGGCCAAGGGCGTGCCCGGCCCCGACGCCTACGAGCCGGCGCTGCACCAGGCCGCCGAGTTCGACCAGGCCTGCGTCGACAACACGGGCGAACTGCTGCCCTACATCGGCACCGAGTACGTCGCCCGCGACATCGACCTGCTGCGCGAGGCGCTCGGCGAGCAGCAACTCACCTACTACGGCCGCTCGTTCGGGTCGTACATCGGAACCGTCTACGCCGCCATGTTCCCGAAGCGGGTACGGGCCCTGGCCCTCGACGGCGCGTACGACCCGGTGCACTACGCCAACCACCCCTACGCCTACGACCGGCCGCAGTACCTCGCGCTGGACGGCGCGATGGGCCGCTTCCTCGACTGGTGCGCCGCGAACCAGGCCACCTGCGGGTTCGGCGACGGCGACCCGCGCGCGGCCTTCGAGAAACTGAAGGCCGACCTGGACGCCAACCCGGTGACCACCGCGAACGGCCGCCTGGCCAACGGCTACACCCTGGTGTACCGGCTGATGTTCAACATCAACGAGGGCAAGGTCATCTGGCCCGAGTTCGGCGAGGCACTGCGCAAGGCCCAACTGCGGGACAACACCTCCTTCCTGCTGCGCCCGCCGTCCCCGGCCAGCTTCGACTTCCTCGGCCCGAACGTGGCCGTCGAGTGTGTCGACCGGGACTACCCGCGCGACCTGAAACTGCTGAAGCGCAAGGTCACGTCCTTCGCGCAGGAAGCGCCGCTGCTCGGCCCGGCGATGGCGTACGGCCCGCCCACGTACGACCACCAGCACGCCACCGCCTGCGTCCAGTGGCAGGGCGAGCGCCCCAGCCGCTACGACGGCTCCTACCGGGCCAAGGGCTCCGCGCCGATCCTGGTCCTGGGCACCACCGGCGACCCGGACACCCCGTACCAGGACGCGGTGGCGCTGTCCCGGCGCCTCGACAACGCCTCGCTGCTCACCTTCGAGGCCGAGGGACACACCGCGTTCGGCCGCAGCGCCTGCGCCACGGACGCGGTGATCGGCTACCTGGTGGACCGAAAGGTTCCGGCCCCGGGCACCACCTGCGCGGACGAGACCCAGCCGCCTACCTCCACCCCGAAGACGGCCCTGCCCGGCACGACGCTCAGCGAACTCCGTAACGGCGTCGACGAGCGCGTGGAGCGCATCGGCTCCATGGACTGATCCGTGGACTGAGATTCCCGCACCGACCCCGGGGCGCCGGCCTGCCAGGCCCGGCGCCCCGGGCTTTTTCGTCGGCGGCGGGACACGCCCGGGGGAGTCAGGGGTGCCGGCCGGATGCGCCCGGTGTGAGGGCCCGCTGGGGATCCGCCTGCTGGAGCTCCGCGAGCAACTCGCCCTGGCCGGTGATCAGTTCGGTCAGGATCCGCCGGGCCGCGCGCAGCAACTCGGCCACATCACCGCCCGCCAGGGCGTAACTGACGGTGGAGCCCTCCCGGATGGACACCACGATCCCCGACCGGCGCAGTACGGCCAACTGCTGGGAGAGGTTGGACGGTTCGATCTCGATCTCGGCGAGCAGGTCGCGTACGGGGACGGGGCCGTTCTGCAGAAGCTCCAGGACCCGGATGCGTACCGGGTGGCCGAGCATCCGGAAGAACTCGGCCTTGGCCTGGTAGAGGGGGACCTGCATGGTGAATCGCTCGCTCCCTGCCGCAATCGACTGGCCGCATCCGGGCTCGGTGGCCCTTTACGTGCCACCGCAGGCGGTCCTGAGGACCGATCCTCGTACATCCGGCCTCGCACGCCCGTGGGATTGATCTCATCCGGATGTGCCCAGTTGAAGAAATCTTCAAGTGGTGGGCGTGCGAGGCCATGGACAACGCCGTTCTCTACACGTCGAGTTGGCCTTCGACGCTCTTGAGCTGGTGGCGGGCCATCGCGAGATTGGATTTCCTCGCGTCGAGTACGAGATACAGGAACAGGCCATTGCCGCTGCGGCTCTTGAGCGGCCGGAGGATGTGGTACTGGCCTGCCAGTGTGATGAGGATGTCCTCGATCTCGCCCTTGAGGCCGAGGTGTTCCATGGTGCGGGTCTTGGCGCGGATCACGTCCGTGTTGCCCGCCGCGGCGACATTCAGGTCGAGGTCCTTGCCACCCCCGAGAGTGCCCAGCGCCATACCGCTCGTGTAGTCGACCAGGGCGGTTCCCAAGGCGCCCTCGATCGAGGTCATGATCTCCTTGAGGCAAATCTCCACGTTGCTGATACCGGCAGCTCCTTCTGGTCGGCGCGAGACTCGGGTCCCGCCTCCTCGTCAATGCCCCGGACCTTACGGAGGGGCGGCGGCCGGCGGTCGTGTTGTTCCTGTACTGACCGAGAGAGCGTCAGGAAAGTCGGATGATGCTATTTCCATGACTGCTCATGCTCGGTGAATGACAGGCGTTGTGAGCCTCGACCGCGTACGGACGCCTGACGGCCGGTGACCGGTCGCACGAACTGACCGTACGACCGGCTTGATAGCCTCATCGGGCCAGTCGAGCCACATCCGAGGCCAGGGAATCCGGTGCGAATCCGGAACTGACGCGCAGCGGTGAGGGGGACGGGCGGGGCACGGAACGCCACTGGGAGACCGGGAAGGCGCCCCGTCCGGACGAACCCGAGTCCGAATACCTGCTGGCACCTCCGCACTCCGTGCGGAGGGACGTCCATAGGCCAGGCTCCGCGTACGAGCCCCGACCCCGGAGGCATGCCCGTGCTCCGTACCCCCGCACTCTCCGAAGTCCAGCCGGCGCCGTGCCGCATCGTTGTCTGCCGGGACTGCTGCTGCGGAACCCCGAAGGTGACCGGAGTCGATCACGCCCAGCAGACCGCACGCCTGACCGAGGCCGCGCCCGTGCGCATCGCGGACTGCCTCGACGTGTGCGACCAGGCCAACGTGATCGTCGTCCAGCCCTCGGCCGCCGCCCGCGCCGCCGGAGCCCGCCCGGTCTGGCTCGGCCTCGTCAACGACCCCGACGCCACCGAGGACATCGCCGCCTGGGTCCGGGCGGGCGGCCCCGGCGTCGCCCCCCGCCCCGACATCCTCGACCTCTACGTCTTCACCCCGCCCCGAAAAGGACGCTGAGTACGACGAGACTTGTCGGGTTCCCGGAATCGTGTCACGTGTTCCGGGGACCGACAGGTGGGGACCGGCAGGTGGGGACCGGCAGGTCGGGACTTATTAGAAACGCGGCGCGCGCCTAGCGTGGGATTCACCCAGCAGGTGAATTGGTGCCGCGCGTCAGAAAAGGCGTGACGGTCGAGGGAGTCGTCTTGGCCACTCACGTTCCGGTCGTCCCGGTCGTTCCGGGAGAACCGTCCGCAGATCAGTCCATGGAGTCCACGGGGCCCGCCGTTTCCCTTTTCCGGGCCTCGCGGGCGCAGCAGCGCATGTATTTCCTCCAGGAGATGGAGGGAAACAGGCCCACCTACCACATGCCGGTCTTCTGCGCATTCGATACGGACGCGGACGCGGACGCAGACGCCGATGTAGACGTGGACGTGGACCTGATACGGGTGTGCGCGCAGCGACTGCTGGACCGGCACGAGGCACTGCGCACCCGGTTCGCCCTGGACGACGGGGAGTTGACGCAGTACATCGACACCACCGCGCAGCTCGACTGGTCGGCGCAGACGGTGGGGGGTGACGGTGCCGAGAGCGTGCGCCGGTGGATGGACGCCCAGTACCGGCGCCCCTTCGACCTCACCACCGGCCCCCTGTTCCGGGCCGCCCTGCTGCGCCACCCGGAAGGCGCCGTGCTGGCGCTGGGAATGCATCACATCGTCGGTGACGGATGGTCCACGGAAATTCTGCTCCGGGAACTCCTCGCCGAATACGCCGCCGGAACAGGGAACGGGGAGCGCGTCCGCGTCCAGGAGCCGGAATTCCAGTACGCCGATTTCTCCGAATGGCAGGAGGAATGGCTGCGCGGTCCGGCCGCCGAGCGGCAGCTCGCCTACTGGGCCGGGCAGTTGGGCGGCGAGCTGCCCACCTCCGCGATCCCCGCCGACCACCGGCCGGTGGCCGCACCCGGCCCCGAGGCACCCGCGCCGCGCGCCGCCGCGACCTGTGAGATCCCCCTGCCGGACGCCCTGCTCGGGCGGCTCGACCAGGTATGCCGGGACACCGGAAGCACCCGCTTCATGACGATGCTCGCCGCCCTCCAGGTCGTGCTCGGCCGCTACTCCGGCAGCGAGGACGTCCTCGTCGGCACCCCCGTCGCCGGCCGCAACCGCAGGGAGTTCGCGGACACCGTAGGCCTGTTCGTCAACACCCTCGTGATCCGCTCGAACCTCGCCGAGGACCCCTCGTTCCGCGACCACGTGACCGCTGTGCGGGACACCGTCGCGGACGCCCAGGACCATCAGGACCTGCCCTTCGAGCGGATCGTCGAACACCTCAACCCGGGACGCACCACCGAGCGGGCCCCGTTCTTCGACGTACTCTTCGGCCTCCACGACGAGGACGAGACCACGGCCGGGCTGCCAGGCCCCCGTGTCCGGCTGCTCGAAGGACCCGCCGACACCGCCAAGTTCGACCTGACCCTCGACGTCGTCCTGTCCGGCGGCGGTGTGCGCCTTCGCCTGGAGTACCGGGCCGACCTCTACGAGGCCACCACGATCGAGCGGTTCGTCCGGCACTACCTCCGACTGCTCGACGCCGCCGTCAGCGGGCCTCAACTCCCGCTGTCCGCGCTGCCGATGCTCTTCGACGACGAGCAACTGCCGCTGATGTCAGCAGCACCGGGCGCGTCCGCCGCCGGTCCCGCGACCTGCGCCCACGAACTGTTCGCCGAGCACGCCGTCCGGACACCCGACGCCGTCGCCGTCACCGACGGCGAGCGCCGGCTCGGCTACGGCGAACTCGACCGCCGTGCCAACCAGGTCGCCCACCGGCTGCGCACCCTCGGCGTCGGACCCGGCACCCTCGTCGGCCTGTGCGTCCCCCGCTCCGCAGAACTGGTCGTCGGCCTGCTGGGTATCCTCAAGGCGGGCGGCGCGTATCTGCCCCTCGACCCCGACAACCCGCCCGAGCGGCTGCGCCACATCGTCGGCGACGCCGGACTCGGCCATGTCGTCGGCACCACCGCGACCCGCCCGCTGTGGGACGCCCCGGACCTGTGCGCCGTCGACCTGATCGCCGACGCGGCCGAACTGGACCGGCTGCCGGACACCGCCCCCGACAGCGGTGTCACCCCCGACGACCTCGCCTACGCCATCTACACCTCCGGCTCCACCGGACGCCCCAAGGGCACCCTGATCCCGCACCGCAACATCACCCGGCTGTTCTCCGCGACCGACCACTGGTTCGGCTTCGGCGCCGACGACGTCTGGACCCTCTTCCACTCCATCGCCTTCGACTTCTCCGTGTGGGAACTGTGGGGCGCCCTGCTGCACGGCGGCCGGCTCGTCGTCGTCCCGTACACCACCAGCCGGTCCCCGGAGGAATTCCACCGGCTGCTGCGCGAGGAGCGGGTGACCGTCCTCAACCAGACCCCGTCGGCCTTCCACCAGCTCGACCGCGTGGACGAACAGTCCGGCGAACGAGGCCGACTCGCCCTGCGGCAGGTGGTGTTCGGCGGTGAGGCGCTGGACGTCGGCGCGCTGCGCGGCTGGTTCCGGCGGCACGGCGACACCGCGCCCCGGCTGGTCAACATGTACGGCATCACCGAGACCACCGTGCACGTCACCTACCGTCCGCTGACCGCCCGCGACGCCGAGGAAGGACACGGCAGCGTCATCGGCGTACCCATCCCCGACCTGCGGCTGCACCTGCTCGACAGCCGGGGCAGGGCCGTACCGCAGGGCGCGGTGGGCGAGCTGTACGTCGCCGGGGCCGGTCTGGCCCGTGGCTACCTCAACCGCCCCGAGCTGACCGCCGAACGCTTCCCCACATCGGCCTCGGGGGAGCGGCTGTACCGGACCGGCGACCTCGCCCGGCTGCGCACCGACGGTGAACTGGAATACCTCGGCCGCATCGACGACCAGGTCAAACTGCGCGGCTTCCGTATCGAGCTGGGCGAGATCGAGGCGGCCCTCACCGCCCACGCCGGCGTCGGCGCCGCCGTCGCCCGCGTCGTCCAGGACGCCACCGGCAACCCGCTCCTGACCGCGTACGTCGTACCGGCCCCGGAGACCGCCCCGGACGGTGCGTCCCCCCTCACCGTGGACGCGCTGCGCGCACACCTCGCCGCCCGGCTGCCCGGCTACATGATCCCCGGCGCCTTCCTCACCCTGCCGGCGCTCCCTCTCACCGCCAACGGCAAGGCCGACCGGCGTGCCCTGCCGGTCCCCGGCACCGAGGGCGCCGTCGCCCTGGGGGCCGTCGACGCCCACGAGCCGGCGCGCGGGCCGGTCGAGACGGTGCTCGCCGAGATCTGGCAGGAGGTCCTCGGCCACGAGCGGATCGGCGCGCTCGACAACTACTTCGCCCTCGGCGGCGACTCCATCCGCTCCCTCCAGGTGCTCGCCCGCGCCCGCGACCGGGGACTGCGCTTCGCCGTCGCCGACCTGATGCGCCACCAGACCGTCCGGGGCCTCGCCTCGGCGGCCGTCCAGGACACGGACACACCGTCCGAGGCGCCGTCGTACGAGCCGTTCTCGCTGCTGGACGACACCGACCGGAAGGCGCTGCCCGCCGGACTGGAGGACGCCTACCCGATGACCCGGCTCCAGGCCGGGATGCTCTTCCACAGCGACCTCCCGGCGGGCACCGGCCGCGTCTACCACAACGTCGCCTCCTACCACGTCGAGGCGCCCTGGTCGGAGCAGGCCTGGCGGCGGACGGTGGCCGAGGCCGGGGCCCGGCACGAGATGCTGCGCACCTCCTTCGACCCGCATGGATTCGGCGAACCCCTCCAGCTCGTCCACCGCGACGCCCGCCCCCGCATCACCTTCGAGGACCTGCGCGCACTGGACGAGACCGCCCGGGAAGCGGCCGTCGCCGCACGCTACGAGGCCGAGCGCGCCCGCCCCTTCGCCTGGGACGAGGCACCCCTCATCCGCTTCCACGTGCAGCGCCGCACGGACACGCGCTTCCAGCTGTTCATCGCCGAGCACCATGCGGTCATGGACGGCTGGAGCGAGCGCTCCCTCCTCACCGAACTCGCCGCCCGCTACGTCGACCTCTGCGCCGACCTCCGCGCTGACGAGGACGAAACAGCGCCGCCCGCCCCCGCGCCACGCTCCCGCTTCGCCTCGTTCGTCGCCCTGGAGCGGGCCGCGCTCGCCGACCCCGCCCAGCGGGACTTCTGGACCGGCGTGACCGAGGGCGCCCCCGTCACCCGGCTGCCGTACGGCGCCACGGTCGGCGGACCGCCCCGGATGACCTGGCACCACGCGCCGCTGCCCGCCGGGCTCCACGAGCGGCTGTCCGCGCTCGCCGCCGAACTCGGCGTGCCGCTGCGCACCGTACTGCTCGCCGCGCACACCCGGGTCATGGCCCTGATGGGCGGCGGCGACGAGATCACCACCGGCGTGGTGCTCAACGGCCGTACGGAGGAGGCCGACGGTGACCGGGTCGTCGGCGCGTTCCTCAACACGCTGCCCTTCCGCGTCGCCCTCACCGGCGAGAGCTGGCGGGACCTCGTGCGCCGCGTCGCCGACCTCGATCTGCGCGTGCACGAGCACCGGCGCTACCCGCTCGCCGAGGTCGTACGCCGCAACGCGGGGGCGTCGCCCTTCGAGACCTTCTTCAACTACACCCACTTCCACGTCGAGCAGGGCAGGCCGTCCGGCGGGGCGTTCACCGTCCTGGAGGAGACCGGGGAGGCCGCCACGGACGTCGCGTTCGGCGCCGAGTTCTCCCGTACGCCCGACGGCAGTCTGCTCGAACTCGGCCTGCGCTACGACGCGGCACGGTTCACCGCCGAACGGATGGACGCGGTGCACGCTTCCTACACGGCGGCGCTGCTGGCCCTCGCCGACACACCCGGCCAGGACTGCTTCGCGGCCTACCTGGTCCCGGCGGCGGACCGCCGTCGCCACGCCGAGTGGAACGACACCGCCCGGCACTACGAAGCACCGCACACACTCACCGAGCTGATCGACCGCCGGGCGAGGCGGACACCGGACGCGACGGCCGCCCGCTTCGACGGCACGGCGCTCGACTACCGGCAACTCGACGAGCGGGCCGAGCACCTCGCCGCCCGCCTGAGGGCCCTCGGCGCCCGCCCCGGCACCTTCGTGGGCCTGCTGATGGACCGCTCCCTCACCCTGCCTGTGGTCCTGCTCGCCGTACTCAAGTCCGGCGCCGCCTATGTGCCGTTGGACCCCGAGCACCCCGCGGCGCGCATCCGGGCGCTGCTCACGGAGGCGGACATCCGCCTGGTCGTCGCGGACGCCCACCGGGCGGAAGCGCTGCGGGAACCTGGACAAGGCGCCCCGGGCGCCGCCGGCATCACCGTGGTCGTCGCGGACGAGCCGGGCCCGGATGCGGAAGCC
>NZ_LIQQ01000162.1 GCF_001418565.1 Streptomyces graminilatus
GCCGAACCCCCCACCCCCGTCCCCTGGCCGGCGAACGTCACCACGATCCACTACAAGGGACTCGCCGCGACCTTCGACTCCGCGCCCGCCAACGGCCTGTTCCGCTTCGCCGTGACCGCGCACAGCGGACCACCCGTCACCCTGCGCGTCGACGGCGCCGCCTCCGGCGGTCTCACCGCCCGCATCTCACCCGACGAGGCCTCGACGGTCATCGCCGGGACGACCCGCCGGATCACCGTCCAGATATCAGTCGTCGACTGCGCGGCCCTTCCCCGCACCACGGACGCGTCTTTTCTCGACGTAACGCTGCGTAACACGCGTGCAATACAGCACCACCGTTTCACCTTCGGCGGCGCCTACCCCGACGACCTTTCCAGGCTCGCCCGAGCGGCCTGCGGCCCAGCGCCCGCACGGCCAAGCCCACGGGCGACGGGAAGTGCGGGTTCTCAAAATATGGGCAGATAGGGATTCCAGCCAAAGTGGCCGAAAATCTCCTTCACCAAGGATCATCAACCGGTACGTCATAACAAGAAAGTCACAAGCAAGCCCGCCCATATGCTCCCGACACCTGAGGGGCTTAGAGTCACGGCCAGTCACCGCGCCGCCGGGCGCGTCTACTGCACGACCAGCTCAACCTCAGTACGGCCCGGCGAGACACACGGCAGCCCAAGAGGGCCGCTGCGCCAGGGAGAGGATTTAAACGTGCGTCAGCGTTCTTTGGTCGTACTCACCGCCATGCTCACCACCGGAGCACTCGCACTGACCGCCTGCGGTTCGCGCGACAACAAGAGCGGGGACTCGGGCGACAAGAAGACCGAGATCATCATCGGTGTCGACGCCCCCCTGACCGGCCAGAACTCCGCCACGGGCCTCGGCATCCAGGGCGGCGTACAGATCGCCGTCGACGACGCCAACAAGAACAACACCGTCCCCGGCGTGACCTTCAAGGTCCTGGCACTCGACGACAAGGCGATCCCGGCCAGCGGCCAGCAGAACGCCACCCAGCTCGTCGGCAACGACAAGGTCCTCGGCGTCGTCGGCCCGCTGAACTCCGGCGTCGCCACCCAGATGCAGCAGGTCTTCGACACCGCCGGCCTGGTCGAGATCTCCCCCTCGAACACGGCGCCCGAGCTCACCCAGGGCAAGAACTGGCAGACGTCGAAGTCGCGTGCGTTCAAGACGTACTTCCGCACCGCCACCACCGACGCCCTCCAGGGCGGCTTCGCGGCCGAGTACGCCTTCACCACGCTGAAGAAGCGCAACGTCTTCGTCGTCGACGACAAGCAGACCTACGGCGCGGGCCTGGCCAAGCTCTTCAAGGCCGGCTTCACCAAGGCCGGCGGCAAGGTCGCCGGCGAGGACCACGTCAACACCGGCGACACGGACTTCTCCGCCCTCGTCACCAAGATCAAGAACTCCAAGGCCGACCTCGTCTACTACGGCGGCCAGTACGACGAGTCCGAGAAGCTCACCAAGCAGCTCAAGGACGGCGGCGCCAAGATCCCCCTGTTCGGCGGTGACGGCATGTTCACCCCGACCTACATCGAGACCGCCGGCAAGACCTCCGAGGGCGACCTCGTCACCTCCGTCGGCGCCCCCGTCGACTCCCTGCCCTCCGCCGCCGACTTCATCAAGAAGTACAAGGCCTCCGGCCTCAAGGGCGACTACGGCACCTACGGCGGCTACTCCTACGACGCCGCGACCGCCATCATCAAGGCGATCGGCAACGTCGTGAAGGACGGCAAGGTCCCCAGCGACGCCCGCGCCAAGATCGTCGCCGAGGTCCAGAAGTCCAAGTTCGACGGCATCGCCGGCCCCGTCGCCTTCGACGAGTACGGCGACACCACCAACAAGCAGCTCACCGTCTACCAGGTCACCGACGGCAAGTGGAAGGCCGTCAAGAGCGGCACCTTCAACGGCTGATCCCCACCGCCGCTAGCACCACCCCACGGGCCGCGCGGCCACGATCACACCAACCGCGCGGCCCGCTTCACGCCCTGCTCACTACTCCCACCACCCACATGGAGGCCATGCGGTGAACACTCTGCCGCAGCAGCTGGCCAACGGGCTGTTCCTCGGCTCGATGTACGGGCTGATCGCCATCGGATACACGATGGTGTACGGCATCGTCCAGCTCATCAACTTCGCCCATGGCGAGATCTTCATGACCGGCGGCTTCGGCGCGCTCACGGTCTATCTCTATGTCCTCCCCGACGGCACCACCATGTGGGTGGCCCTACCGGCGATGCTCATCGGCGGCGGAATCGTCTCCGTCCTCATCGCGGTCGGGGCCGAACGCTTCGCCTACCGACCACTGCGCGGAGCACCACGCCTCGCGCCCCTCATCACCGCCATCGGCCTCTCCCTCGCCCTCCAGCAGGCCGTCTTCAACTGGTACCCCGACGCCAAGACCGACATCAACTTCCCCCAGCTCCCCTTCGGTCCCTGGCACCTCGGCTCCGTCAGCATCAGCAGCGGCTCGGTGTTCGTCATCGTCGCCGCCCCCCTCTGCATGGCGGCCCTCGCCCTCTTCGTCAACCTCTCCCGCACCGGCCGCGCCATGCAGGCCACCGCGCAGGACCCCGACACCGCCCAGCTCATGGGCATCGACACCAACCGCATCATCGTGATCGCCTTCGCCATCGGCGGATTCTTCGCCGCGGTCGCCGCCGTCGCCTACGGCCTGCGCTACGGCTCGGTCAAGTACGACATGGGCTTCCAGATGGGCCTCAAGGCCTTCACCGCCGCCGTCCTCGGCGGCATCGGCAACATCTACGGCGCCATGATCGGCGGCCTCGTCCTCGGCCTCGCCGAGACCATGGCCACCTCCTACATCGACGGCATCCCCGGCATGCAGCAGCTCGGCGGCGGCGGCTGGGCCTCCGTCTGGGCCTTCGTCCTCCTCATCCTCGTACTGCTGTTCAGGCCACAAGGCCTGGTCGGCGAGCGCGTCGCGGACAGGGCGTGACCACCATGGCAACCACCGAAACCCCCAAAACCACCGCACAGACCACGGACACCCCCCGGGGCCTCATCGCACTGCCCCAGGGCATCGCCCGCGTCCTCATCGCCGTCGGCGCCGTCGGCACCATCGCCAGCACGTTCATGTCGTGGACCTACACGTCCGACTTCCCCGGGGACCTCACCTACTACGGCTCCCCCGCCGGACTCCAGATCCTCGCCCTCGTCGCAGGCGCACTCACCCTCCTGTACGCGCTCACCCTCTGGCACGTACGCGGCCTCAACTGGCTCAACCCGGCAAGCGCCGTCGCACCCGTCGCCCTCGCCGCCGCCTCCGCCTTCGCCGTCTGCTGGTTCAGCGCCATCGCGATCGCCGTCGACCTCGAAGGCCTCATCGCCCTCGACCCCGGCGCCTACATCGCCGCGATCTTCTCACTGGCCGCCCTCCTCGGCGCCCTCGCGCTCCCCCAGCCCGGCGACACACCCAAGAGCTACCTCGCCAAGCCCGAGAACATCCCCACCGCGGCCAAGCTCCCCGAGTGGGTCGAACGCCTCGTCATCACCGCCGCCACCGCCGCGGCCCTGATCGTCTTCGCCTACGGCATCGGCGTCGACCCCGACGCCAGCGAAACGTTCCTCGGCTACATACTGCTGATCGTCTTCGGCACCTGGGCCCTGTTCACCGCGGGCCTCTTCGACCGCATCTCGGTACTCAACGCCCGCCACAAGGGATTCGCCACCTCCATGGCCTTCCTCGCCGCGGCACTCTTCCCCTTCGTCGAGAACGACGAACACAACTCCAACCTCGGCGTGAACATCCTCGTCGTCGCCACCGTCGCCCTCGGCCTCAACATCGTCGTCGGCCTCACCGGCCTCCTCGACCTCGGATACGTCGCCTTCCTCGGCGTCGGCGCCTACGCCGCGGCCCTGGTCTCCGGATCCGAGTTCTCCCGGTTCTCCGGCGTCCAGTTCCCCTTCTGGGCCGCCATGCTCACCGGCATGCTCGCCTCACTCGTATTCGGCGTCCTCATCGGCGCCCCAACCCTGCGACTGCGCGGCGACTACCTCGCCATCGTCACCCTGGGCTTCGGAGAGATCTTCCGCATCACCGTCAACAACCTCGACGGCACCTCCGGCCCCAACATCACCAACGGCCCCAACGGCATCTCGATGATCCCCGACCTGGAGATCTTCGGATTCAACTTCGGGACCGCCCACAACATCGGCTCCATCACCATCGGCCGATTCGCGAACTACTTCCTGCTCATGCTGATCATCACCGCGATCGTCGTGGTCGTCTTCACCCGAGCAGCGGACTCCCGCATCGGCCGCTCCTGGATCGCCATCCGCGAGGACGAGACCGCCGCAACCGCCATGGGCATCAACGGCTTCCGCGTCAAGCTCATCGCCTTCGCCCTCGGCGCCTCCCTCGCCGGCCTCGCCGGCACCGTCAGCGCCCACGTCGGCTACAGCGTCAACCCCGCCCCCTACCAGTTCGCCGGCTCCGTACCGCCGAACTCCGCCTTCCTGCTCGCCGCGGTCGTCCTCGGCGGCATGGGCACCGTCAGCGGCCCCATCCTCGGCGCCACGCTGCTCTACCTCCTCCCCGAGAAGCTCGGCTTCCTCAAGGAGTACCAGCTCTTCGCCTTCGGCATCGCCCTCGTGATCCTCATGCGCTTCAGGCCCGAAGGCATCATCGCCAACCGGCGCCGCCAGCTCGAGTTCCACGACACCGGCCAGCTCGACATCCCCGAAAGCGGCCTCCCCGACACCACCGTCGGCGTCACCAAGGCAGGGGCGTGACCAGCATGACCACCACCACGGCCACCAGCCCCGTCCTCGAAGCCACCGGCGTCACCATGCGCTTCGGCGGCCTCACCGCCGTACGCGGCGTCGACCTCACCGTCAACAGCGGCGAGATCGTCGGCCTCATCGGACCCAACGGCGCGGGCAAGACCACCTTCTTCAACTGCCTCACAGGCCTCTACGTCCCCACCGAGGGCCGAGTCGCCTACAAGGGCACCGTCCTGCCGCCCAAGCCCCACCTCGTCACCAGCGCCGGCATCGCCCGCACCTTCCAGAACATCCGGCTCTTCGCCAACATGACCGTCCTGGAAAACGTCCTCGTGGGCCGCCACACCAGGACCAAGGAAGGCCTCTGGTCGGCCCTCCTGCGCGGCCCCGGCTTCCGCAAGGCCGAAGCCGCCTCCCGCGAACGCGCCATGGAACTCCTCGAGTTCATCGGCCTCGCGCACAAGGCCGACCATCTCTCCCGCAACCTCCCCTACGGCGAACAGCGCAAGCTCGAGATCGCCCGGGCCATGGCGAGCGACCCCGGCCTCCTCCTCCTGGACGAGCCCACCGCCGGCATGAACCCGCAGGAGACCAGGGCGACCGAAGAACTCGTCTTCGCGATCCGCGACCGAGGCATCGCCGTACTCGTCATCGAGCACGACATGCGCTTCATCTTCAACCTCAGCGACCGCGTCGCCTGCCTCGTCCAAGGCCAGAAGCTCGTCGAAGGCACCTCGGACATCGTCCAGAACGACGAACGCGTCATCGCCGCCTACCTCGGCACCCCCTTCGAAGGCGCCCCCGGCTCCGAAGAGGCCGCCGAGGTCGAAGCGGCCGAGGCCGCCGAAGCGCAGGGCACCACCAGCACGGAAGGACCCGCCCAGTGACCGCACTGCTGGAGGTCGAAGACCTCAAGGTCGCCTACGGCAAGATCGAAGCCGTCAAGGGCATCTCCTTCACCGTCGAAGCCGGCCAGATCGTCACCCTCATCGGCACCAACGGCGCCGGCAAGACGACCACCCTGCGCACCCTCTCCGGGCTCCTCAAGCCCAGCAGCGGCCGCGTCCTCTTCGACGGCAAGCCGATCACCGGCGTCCCCGCCCACAAGATCGTCTCCCTCGGCCTCGCCCACTCCCCCGAGGGACGCCACATCTTCCCCCGGCTGACGATCACCGAGAACCTCCAGCTCGGAGCCTTCCTGCGCTCCGACAAGGCAGGCATCGAGAAGGACATCCAGCGCGCCTACGACCTCTTCCCCATCCTCGGGGAACGCAGGAAGCAGGCCGCGGGCACCCTCTCCGGCGGCGAACAGCAGATGCTCGCCATGGGCCGCGCGCTCATGTGCC
This sequence comes from Streptomyces graminilatus, assembly GCF_001418565.1. Lineage (GTDB taxonomy): Bacteria > Actinomycetota > Actinomycetes > Streptomycetales > Streptomycetaceae > Streptomyces > Streptomyces graminilatus. The sequence goes on from NZ_LIQQ01000162.1 coordinate 6,102, forward strand.
AGCCCAAGCTGCTGATGCTCGACGAACCCTCCATGGGCCTCTCGCCGATCATGATGCAGAAGATCATGTCCACCATCGCCGAACTCAAGGCGACCGGGATGACCATCCTCCTCGTCGAGCAGAACGCCCAGGCGGCGCTCTCCCTCGCCGACCAGGGACACGTCATGGAGGTCGGCAGCATCGTCCTCTCCGGCACCGGCCAGGACCTGATCCACGACGAGTCGGTACGCAAGGCGTACCTCGGCGAGGACTAGACCGTCCGCCGTCCTCCGACGGTACGTGTACGGCATGAACGAGGCGGCCCGCACCCCTGACCGGGGGTGCGGGCCGCCTCGTATTCGTACGTCCGTCCGCGGCCTCGTCAGCCCTTGGCCGCCTTCTTCTCGGCGGCGTCCGCGATGACCGCCTCCGCGACCTGCTGCATCGACATGCGCCGGTCCATCGACGTCTTCTGGATCCACCGGAACGCGGCGGGCTCCGTCAGGCCGTACTCCGTCTGCAGGACCGACTTGGCACGGTCGACGAGCTTGCGGGTCTCCAGCCTCAGGGTGAGGTCGGCGATCTCCTTCTCCAGCGTCCGCAACTCGTTGAAGCGCGACACGGCCATCTCGATCGCCGGAACGACGTCGCTCTTGCTGAACGGCTTCACGAGGTACGCCATGGCCCCGGCGTCCCTGGCCCG
>NZ_LIQQ01000163.1 GCF_001418565.1 Streptomyces graminilatus
CTCCTCGTCATGCGCGAAACCCGAACCCGCGCCACCCATCGTGAACGACGGACGCACCACCACCGGATAACCGCCGAGCGTCTCCACGCCCGCGATCACGTCGTCCATGGAGTGGCAGATGACCGAGCGGGCCGACTCACCGTGCCCGATCTTCTCGCGGACCGCCTCGACGACGCCCTTGAACAGGTCGCGGTCCTCGCCCTTGTTGATCGCCTCGACGTTCGCGCCGATCAGCTCGACGCCGTACTTCTCCAGCACCCCCTGCTCGTGCATGGAGATCGCGGTGTTCAGGGCCGTCTGGCCGCCCAGGGTCGGCAGGAGGGCGTCGGGCCGCTCCTTGGCGATGATCTTCTCGACGAACTCCGGGGTGATCGGCTCGACGTAGGTCGCGTCGGCGATCTCCGGGTCGGTCATGATCGTCGCCGGGTTGGAGTTGACCAGGATGACCCGCAGGCCCTCGGCGCGCAGGATGCGGCACGCCTGGGTGCCGGAGTAGTCGAACTCGGCGGCCTGGCCGATGACGATCGGGCCGGAGCCGATGACCAGGACGGACTGGATATCGGTGCGCTTAGGCACGCTGGCCCTCCATCAGTGCGGTGAAGCGGTCGAACAGGTAAGCGGCGTCGTGCGGACCCGCTGCCGCCTCGGGGTGGTACTGGACGCTGAACGCGGGCCGGTCGAGCAGCTGGAGCCCTTCCACGACCTGGTCGTTCAGACAGACGTGCGAGACCTCGGCGCGCCCGTAGGGCGTGTCGGAGACCCGGTCCAGCGGCGCGTCCACGGCGAAGCCGTGGTTGTGCGCGGTGACCTCGACCTTGCCCGTCGTACGGTCCTGGACGGGCTGGTTGATGCCCCGGTGGCCGTACTTCAGCTTGTAGGTGCCGAAGCCGAGCGCCCGGCCCAGGATCTGGTTGCCGAAGCAGATGCCGAAGAGCGGCGTGCCGCGCTCCAGGACCGCCTTCATGACGGAGACGGGGTGGTCGGCGGTGGCCGGGTCGCCCGGCCCGTTGGAGAAGAACACACCGTCGGGGTTGACCGCGTACACGTCCTCCACGGTCGCCGTCGCGGGCAGTACGTGCACCTCGATGCCGCGCTCGGCCATCCGGTGCGGGGTCATGCCCTTGATGCCGAGGTCGACAGCGGCGACGGTGAACTTCTTGGTGCCGATCGCGGGGACGACGTACGCCTCCTTGGTGGCGACCTCGGCAGAGAGGTCGGCGCCCGTCATCTCGGGGGCCTGGCGCACCTCGGCGAGCATGGTGCCGTCGTCGGGCAGCGCGTTGCCGGAGAAGATGCCGACGCGCATGGCGCCGCGCTCCCGCAGATGGCGCGTCAACGCGCGCGTGTCGATGCCGGAGATGCCGACCACGCCCTGGCTGACCAGCTCCTCGTCGAGAGAGCGGCGGGAGCGCCAGTTGGACGGCACGCGCGCGGGGTCCCGTACGACATAGCCCGCGACCCAGATGCGGCCCGACTCGGGGTCCTCGTCGTTGACGCCGGTGTTGCCGACGTGCGGGGCGGTCATGACGACCACCTGGCGGTGGTACGACGGGTCGGTGAGGGTCTCCTGGTAGCCGGTCATGCCGGTGGAGAAGACGGCCTCTCCGAAGGTCACCCCCACGGCCCCGTAGGCACGGCCGCGGAAGATCCGGCCGTCCTCCAGGACGAGTACGGCGGGAACCCTCGCGGTTCCCCGGGTGGAGGTCGTCATCGTGCGCCTTCCGTTTCCGTCGTCTTGTTGATCATCTTGTTCAGGGTCTCGACCCATTCGTTGTGCTCGGCCGCCGTGTCGGAGCGGAACCCCGAGTCGATCAGCCGTTCGCCGTGCGCCCAGGTGACGACCAGCAGGCCGCCCTCGGTGAGGACCTTGCCCGCGATGCCCTTGTCGAGCCGGGCCTCGCGCAGGGCCTCCAGGGGGATGTAGAAGTCGGCCGCTCCGGGGCGTACGACGTCCAGGCCCGTGTTCGTCAGCGTCAGCTCGGCCCGGCTGCGGGTGCCGAGGCCGTGCGCCACGATGCGGTCGAGCCACTGCCCGGCGGTGGTGGAGCCGTGGTAACGCCCGCTCATCGTCAGTCTCACCTCGCCGGGCTCGTCCGGCGCGACGGGCAGCTCGGGCAGGTCGCCCTGGAGCGTGCCGCGCCACTTCCAGCCCTCGCGCATCAGCCAGTAGATGAGCGCGACGAAGAGCGCGAGCCCGACCAGCCAGCCGATGCGGGCGGCCCAGTCGGTCACCTCCGCCGACTTCTGTTCGGCGGCGGCGTACGTCCAATGCGGCAGTGATGTCACGCGAGCTTCCCGTCGACGAGCGTGGCCTTGCCCCGGAGCCACGTGTGCGTGACACGGCCCGGCAGCTCACGGCCCTCGTACGGGGTGTTGCGGCTGCGGGAGGCGAAGCCCGCGGGGTCCACGGACCCACGGTATGCCGTGTCGACGAGCGTGAGGTTGGCGGGCTCACCTGCCGAGACGGGGCGGCCGTGGCCCGTCGCCCGCCCGATGCGCGCGGGGGCGAAGGACATGCGGTCGGCGACGGTCGCCCAGTCCAGCAGTCCGGTTTCCACCATCGTCTCCTGGACCACTGACAACGCGGTCTCCAGGCCGACCATGCCCATGGCGGCGGCGGCCCACTCGCAGTCCTTGTCCTCGTGCGGGTGCGGGGCGTGGTCGGTGGCGACGATGTCGATCGTGCCGTCGGCGAGCGCCTCGCGCAGGGCCAGCACGTCGCGCTCGGTGCGCAGCGGCGGGTTGACCTTGTAGACCGGGTTGTACGTCCGGACCAGCTCGTCGGTGAGGAGGAGGTGGTGCGGGGTCACCTCGGCGGTGACGTCGATGCCCCGGGACTTGGCCCAGCGGACGATCTCGACGGAGCCGGCGGTCGACAGATGGCAGATGTGGACGCGGGAGCCGACGTGCTCGGCGAGCAGCACATCGCGCGCGATGACGGACTCCTCGGCGACGGCGGGCCACCCCCCGAGCCCCAGCTCGGCCGACACGACACCCTCGTTCATCTGGGCGCCCTCGGTCAGCCGCGGCTCCTGCGCGTGCTGGGCGACGACCCCGCCGAAGGCCTTCACGTACTCCAGGGCGCGCCGCATGATCACCGCGTCGTCGACGCACTTGCCGTCGTCGGAGAAGACGGTGACGCCGGCCGCCGACTCGTGCATGGCGCCGAGTTCGGCGAGCTTCTTGCCCTCCAGGCCGACGGTGACGGCGCCGATGGGCTGCACGTCGCAGTAGCCGTGCTCCTGGCCGAGCCGGTAGACCTGCTCGACCACACCGGCGGTGTCGGCGACCGGGAAGGTGTTGGCCATGGCGAACACGGCCGTGTAGCCGCCGCTGGCCGCCGCCCGGGTGCCGGTCAGCACGGTCTCGGAGTCCTCGCGCCCCGGCTCACGCAAGTGCGTGTGCAGGTCGACGAGTCCGGGGAGCAGCACCTTGCCGTCGGCCTCCACGACCTCGGCACCCTCGTCGGACAGCCCGGCTCCGACGGCGGCGATGGTCTCGCCGTCGATCAGGACGTCCTGCGGCTCGCCGCCGAGCACCCGCGCACCACGAATAAGGATCTTGCTCATATGTCTTACTTCTCCTCGGTACGGGTGTGGGTGACGGCGGGTTCGTTGCCACCGAGCAGCAGATAGAGCACGGCCATCCGGATGGAGACACCGTTGGTGACCTGCTCGATCGCCGTGCAGCGCTCCGAGTCGGCGACCTCGGCGGTGATCTCCATGCCGCGGACCATCGGCCCGGGGTGCATCACGATGGCGTGCTCCGGCATCCGCGCCATACGGTCGCCGTCGAGGCCGTAGCGCCGCGAGTACTCGCGCTCGGTCGGGAAGAACGCGGCGTTCATCCGCTCGCGCTGCACGCGCAGCAGCATCACCGCGTCGGACTTCGGAAGGGTGCTGTCGAGGTCGTACGAGACCTCGCAGGGCCAGCTCTCGACGCCGACCGGCACCAGGGTCGGCGGGGCGACGAGGGTGACCTCGGCGCCGAGGGTGTGCAGCAGGTCGACGTTGGAGCGGGCGACGCGGCTGTGCAGGATGTCGCCGACCAGGGTGATCCGCTTGCCGGCGAGGTCCTGGCCGATGCCCGCGTCCCGGCCGACCAGTCGGCGCCGCATGGTGAAGGCGTCCAGCAGGGCCTGCGTCGGGTGCTGGTGCGTCCCGTCGCCGGCGTTGATGACGGCCGCGTCGATCCAGCCGGAGGTGGCGAGCCGGTACGGGGCCCCCGAGGCGCCGTGCCGGATGACGACCGCGTCGACGCCCATGGCTTCGAGGGTCTGGGCGGTGTCCTTCAGGGACTCGCCCTTGGAGACGCTCGACCCCTTGGCGGTGAAGTTGATGACGTCGGCGGAGAGGCGCTTCTCGGCGGCCTCGAAGGAGATCCGGGTGCGCGTCGAGTCCTCGAAGAAGAGGTTGACGACGGTTCGGCCGCGCAGGGTCGGCAGTTTCTTGATCGGCCGGTCGGCGACCCGGGCCATCTCCTCGGCGGTGTCGAGGATCAGGACGGCGTCGTCGCGGGTGAGGTCGGCGGCCGAGATGAGATGACGCTGCATCTTTCAGGCTCCGTAGGGAAGTTCAGGAGATTCCGGGCAGGCAGGGGCGTCGCGAGGGGGCGTACGGCGCGGGGCCGCACGCGCGCGTGCTACTGCTGGGCGGTCTGCTTCACCCCGAGCAGCACGGTGTCCCGACCGTCCTCCTCGGCGAGCTGGACCTTGACCGTCTCCCGCAGCGACGTGGGGAGGTTCTTGCCGACGTAGTCGGCGCGGATGGGCAGTTCGCGGTGGCCCCGGTCGACGAGGACCGCGAGCTGCACCGCGCGCGGGCGCCCGAGGTCGTTCAGGGCGTCGAGGGCGGCGCGGATGGTGCGGCCGGAGAACAGCACGTCGTCGACGAGGACGACCAGTCTGCCGTCGAGGCCGTCAGCGGGGATGTCGGTACGGGCCAGCGCGCGCGGGGGGTGCATGCGCAGGTCGTCGCGGTACATGGTGATGTCGAGCGAGCCGACCGGGATCTTTCGGTCGGTGATCTCCGCCAGCTTGGCGGCGAGCCGCTGGGCGAGGAAGACGCCCCGGGTCGGAATGCCGAGGAGCACCACGTCGTCGGCGCCCTTGGCGCGTTCGACGATCTCGTGGGCGATGCGGGTGAGCACCCGCGCGATGTCGGGGGCTTCCAGGACGGGCCGTGCGTCGGCCTCGTACTGCTGCTTGTCCTGCTCTGAGTCCATAGGAAACGGACCTCCTTCTCCGCCTCACGGGACGGATCATTAAAGGACGTCGGAATTGCGCCATCCACGGTACCAGTCCGCACAACACACCTGATCACCCCCCTGGCGCCGGGCGTCACCCGACTGCCGTAACGGCAGGTCGTCCAGCGCGGGAGGGCCGGGCCGGACCATTCGGCTTGACGGGGAAGAGTAACGCTGCGTAACCTCACAGTGAGTCACCAGCCGCGCGGCTCGTCCGCACGTCGACACTGTGTCCGGGAGCTATATGTCCAGCGAATACGCCAAACAGCTCGGGGCCAAGCTCCGGGCGATCCGCACCCAGCAGGGCCTTTCCCTCCACGGTGTCGAGGAGAAGTCCCAGGGACGCTGGAAGGCGGTCGTGGTCGGTTCGTACGAGCGCGGCGACCGTGCCGTGACCGTGCAGCGCCTCGCCGAGCTGGCGGATTTCTACGGGGTTCCGGTGCAGGAGCTGCTGCCGGGCACCACGCCGGGCGGGGCCGCCGAGCCGCCGCCGAAGCTCGTCCTCGACCTTGAACGGCTGGCCCATGTGCCGGCCGAGAAGGCGGGCCCCCTCCAGCGCTACGCCGCGACGATCCAGTCCCAGCGCGGCGACTACAACGGCAAGGTGCTGTCGATCCGCCAGGACGACCTGCGCACCCTCGCCGTCATCTACGACCAGTCGCCTTCGGTCCTGACCGAGCAGCTGATCAGTTGGGGCGTTCTCGACGCGGACGCGCGCCGCGCCGTCTCCCACGAGGAGAACTGAGCACGACGGCTTTCGGCCGTTGAGCAGAAACGTGCCGCCGGGGTGGCCGGAACCATATGGTTCCGGCCACCCCGGCGGCGTTCTGCGGGCTTCGGAGGCCTCATGGGTACGCGCGGACACCCGGAACCGTCTCCATGCCCTTCCTGAGTGCGGGAACGCCGGTGGGCCCCAGCAGTGTGTCGCTGGGGCCCACCGGCGTTCGTACACCCAGAAGTCCGAAGAGACCTGACTCAGACCTCGTCGCGGCGCAGCGTGGACTTCAGGTCCTTGAACCGGCCCAGGAGCCCGTTGACGAACGAGGGCGACTCGTCCGTGGAGAACTCCTTCGCCAGTTGCACCATCTCGTCGAGAACGACGGCGTCCGGGGTCCCGTCGACCCAGATCAGCTCGTAGGCACCGAGGCGCAGGATGTTGCGGTCGACGACCGGCATCCTGTCGAGCGTCCAGCCGACCGAGTACTGCGAGATCAGCTCGTCGATACGCTTCGCGTGCCGCGCGTAGCCCTCGACGAGTTCCATCGTGTACTCGCTGACCGGGGGCTGGCGGGTGTCGGCATGGGAGAGCCGGATCCAGTCCCCGAGGACCGTCTGGACATCGGCCCCGCGCTGGTCGCCCTCGAAGAGGATCTGGAAGGCACGCTTGCGGGCCGTGTTGCGGGCAGCCACGGTTAGCTGTTCACCCGGCCGAGGTAGTCGCTCGTGCGGGTGTCGACCTTGATCTTCTCACCGGTCGTGATGAAGAGCGGGACCTGGATCTGGTGGCCCGTCTCCAGCGTGGCCGGCTTGGTGCCGCCCGTGGAGCGGTCGCCCTGGACGCCCGGCTCGGTCTCCTGGACGACGAGCTCGACGGCGGCCGGCAGCTCGACGAAGAGCACCTCGCCCTCGTGCTGCGCGACCGTGGCGGTGAAGCCCTCGATCAGGAAGTTGGCGGCGTCGGCGACAGCCTTGCGGTCCACCATGAGCTGGTCGTACGTCTCCATGTCCATGAAGACGAAGTACTCGCCGTCCATGTAGGAGAACTGCATGTCGCGCTTGTCGACAGTGGCCGTCTCGACCTTGACGCCGGCGTTGAAGGTCTTGTCGACGACCTTGCCGGAGAGCACGTTCTTGAGCTTGGTGCGCACGAAGGCAGGGCCCTTGCCGGGCTTGACGTGCTGGAACTCGACGACGGACCAGAGCTGGCCCCCGTCGAGCTTGAGCACCAGGCCGTTCTTGAGGTCGTTCGTGGAAGCCACGGTTGCGGAATCTCCTGGACTGACGTGGACGACCCCGGGGCACACGCGACAGCTCTAAGCTAGAGCGCGAGCAGTTCCTTGGTCGTAATGGTGAGTAGCTCGGGTCCGCCGTCCGCCTCAGGGCGCACGACGAGCGTGTCATCGATCCGGACACCGCCCCGGCCCGGGAGGTGGACCCCCGGTTCGACGGTGACCGGCACGCAAGCGTCCAGTTTACCCATGGCCGCGGGGCCGAGCTGCGGCTCCTCCTCGTTTTCGAGCCCGACACCGTGTCCGGTGAGCCCCGGAAGGCGGTCGGCGTACCCCGCGGAGTCCAGTACCTGACGTGCCGCGCGGTCCACGTCACGGTAGGCGGCGCCGGGTGCCAGGGCCTCCCGTCCGGCGCGCTGGGCTGCGAAGACGAGGTCGTAGAGCTCGATCTGCCAGTCGGCCGGCGAGGTCCCGATGACGAACGTGCGGCCGATCTCACAGCGGTATCCGCGGTAGACGGCGCCGAGACAAACAGAGAGGAAGTCTCCTTCTTCCACTCGCCGATCGGTGGGCCGGTGCCCCCGGCGGCCGGAGTTGGGCCCGGTGGCGACCGCGGTCGCGAAGGCCGGGCCGTCGGCGCCGTGATCGACGAGCCGCCGCTCCAGTTCCAGGGCGAGATGCCTTTCCGTACGTCCGACGAGGATGGACTCCAGCAGCTCGCCGAGCGCCTGGTCGGTGATCTCGGCGGCGATCCGCAGACAGGCGATCTCCTCCTCGTCCTTGACGAGGCGGAGCTGCTCGACGGCGCCGCCGAGGTCGGCGAGGCGCATGCGGGGCGCGACCGAGCCGATGGCGCGGTGCCGGGCCACGGTCAGGTGGTGCTCCTCGACGGCGAGGGACTCGGTGCCCTGGGCGGCGGCGAGGTCCGCGGCGGCGACCGCCGGATCGCCGGCGGGTGCGGACAGCGCGTGCACGCGCAGGGCTTCGTCCGGGCGGCCGCCTTCGGGGGACCGGTCGTCCTCGGGGCCCGCCCACACGAGCAGGTCCTCACGCTTTCCCAGCAGCAGTACGGCTCCTTGTGGGGCCGCGCCCGCGAGATACCGCACGTTGGCGGCGCGGGAGACGAGTGCTCCCGTGCTGCCGCCCGCGTGACACCGCTCCCGAAGCCGCGCTCTGCGCGCCGCGTAGACCTCTGACATGCCCCGAGCGTAAGAGCGGGAGCGGCTGGCCGCCGGTTGGAGGGGGCC